>CAJYIL010000398.1 GCA_913774795.1 Pseudobdellovibrionaceae bacterium | reverse complement strand
TCTTTACCGCCGGTGATGATCGCGCCCGCGTGGCCCATGCGTTTTCCCGGAGGAGCCGTCGCGCCTGTGATGAACGCCGTGACCGGCTTCTTGAATTCGCGCTTGATGTACTCGGCCGCGTCGACTTCGGCTGTGCCGCCGATTTCGCCGATCATGATGACCGCTTCTGTGTTTGGATCGCGGTTGTACATTTCGAGAACGTCGATGAAGTTTGTGCCGTTGACTGGGTCACCGCCGATACCGACGCACGTCGATTGGCCGAGACCGATGCGAGTCGTTTGACCGACAGCTTCGTACGTCAATGTGCCCGAGCGCGAGAGAACGCCGATTTTACCTGGGCGGTGAATATGGCCTGGCATGATGCCGATCTTGCATTCGCCTGGAGTGATGACACCTGGGCAGTTCGGGCCGACAAGACGAGTCTTCTTGCCTTCCATGTAGCGCTTCACTTTCACCATATCGAGAACCGGAATTCCCTCGGTGATGCACACAACGAGCGCGAGTTCAGCGGCGACGGCTTCCATGATCGCATCGGCTGCGCCTGCCGGTGGAACGTAGATCACCGATGCGGTTGCACCTGTGCGCTCGACGGCGTCAGCGACGGTGTCAAAAACCGGGAGGCCGAGGTGAGTTGTTCCGCCTTTGCCCGGCGATGTTCCGCCGACCATTTTTGTTCCGTAGGCGATGGCTTGCTCCGAGTGGAACGTGCCTTGCGCGCCCGTGAAACCTTGGCAAATCACTTTCGTGTTTCTATCAATGAGGATCGACATTACTTAGCTCCTTTCACTGCAGCCACGATCTTCTTCGCGCCGTCAGTGAGGTCGTCAGCTGGAGTGATGTTGAGACCCGACTCCGCCAAAATTTTCTTTCCCAAGTCGACGTTCGTACCTTCGAGGCGAACGACGAGAGGAACTTTTAATCCGAGTTCTTTCGAAGCCGCGATGACACCTTCTGCGATAATGTCGCACTTCATGATGCCACCGAAGATGTTGACGAAGATGCCTTTCACGTTCGGATCTTTGAGGATGATCTTGAACGCTTCGGTGACCTTCTCTTTGTTCGCGCCGCCGCCGACGTCGAGGAAGTTCGCCGGTGCTCCGCCCTGAAGTTTAATGATGTCCATTGTCGACATCGCGAGACCCGCACCGTTGACCAAGCAGCCGATGTTGCCATCGAGTTTGATGAACGCGAGATCGTAGTGCGAAGCTTCGACTTCAGATGGATCTTCTTCGGTGAGGTCGCGGAGCTCGACGATATCTGGGTGACGGAAGAGCGCGTTCGAATCGAAGTTCATCTTTGCATCGAGAGCAATGACGTCGCCTTCAGCGGTTTCAACGAGTGGGTTGATCTCTGCGGCCGAGCAGTCTTTGTCGATGTAGGCTTTGTAGAGAGCCATGAAGAAGCTTGCGGCTTTCTTCGCGACTTTGTCTTTCATGCCGATCTTGAATGCGACTTCGAGAGCTTGGAATGTCGCAAGACCGATCGCCGGATCGATTTCGATCGTGTGGATTTTTTCTGGGTGATGTTCAGCGACTTCTTCGATGTTCACTCCGCCTTCAGCAGAGGCCATCAAAATCACGCGACCCGTTTGGCGATTCAAGAGAACGGCTGCGTAATATTCTTTCTTAATGTTGCAGCCCGACTCGATATACACCTTGTTGACGACTTTGCCTTCTGGGCCCGTCTGGTGAGTCACGAGAGTCATGCCGATCATTTTCGAAGTGAGATCGCGAACCTCATCCAAATTCTTTGCGATCTTAACGCCGCCGCCTTTACCGCGGCCGCCTGCGTGAATCTGTGCTTTTACGACCCAGAGGTTTCCGCCGATTGTTTTTGCGGCTTCAACAGCTTTCTCTGGCGACTCAGCCACTTGGCCCTTGAGCGTCGCGACGCCGTATTTTCGCAGGACTTCTTTGGCCTGATACTCATGAATGTTCATGGAGTTTTCCTTCTATCGGGCCGGGGCCCGCTTGCGCTTAGTGATGAGCCGCCATTTTGGGGGATGGACTGGCCTACGGTCAATGGACTCCAGTCGTGTTCGTTGCCGCCCGAGGTCGAAAACGAATCGGGTTCTCGACACCTTTCGCGCGTAAGCGTAGTTTTTTGAAGTTCACTCCTCAGAAAGGCAATTGCTCATGAAAGCACCCGTTCGTGTCGCGGTAACTGGCGCCGCAGGTCAAATCGGTTACTCACTCCTCTTCCGCATCGCGAGCGGCGCGATGCTCGGTGCTGATCAACCGGTCATTCTTCAACTCCTCGAGATCCCTGACGAGAAAGCACAAAAGGCGCTCAAGGGCGTCATGATGGAACTCGACGACTGCGCGTTCCCTCTCCTCGCCGGCATGATCGGCACTGGTGATCCCGCGGTCGCGTTCAAAGACGCCGACATCGCTTTGTTGGTTGGCGCACGTCCCCGCGGTCCTGGCATGGAGCGCAAAGATTTGCTTAGCGCCAACGGCGCAATCTTCACCGTTCAAGGCGAGGCGATCGGCAAATTCGCAAAACCAGACGTCAAAGTTCTCGTCGTCGGTAACCCGGCAAATACGAACGCTTACATCGCGATGAAATCGGCGATGAAACACGGCCGCGTAAAAGCGCGCAACTTCACGGCGATGCTTCGCCTCGATCACAACCGCGCCCTCGCTCAACTCGCAGCGAAAACCGGCAAGCCGGTTGCGTCGTTCAAGAAGATGGCCGTTTGGGGCAACCACTCGCCAACGATGTACCCTGATTTCCGAAACGCAACTGCAGATGGCCAACCGGTTTCAAAACTCGTTGGCGCAGGAACACCTGACGGCGACAAGTGGAACAAAGAAACGTTCATCCCAACGGTCGGTAAGCGCGGCGCCGCGATTATCGAAGCGCGCGGTTCATCGTCAGCCGCTTCGGCTGCGGCAGCGGCCGTCGATCACATGCACGACTGGTGGCTCGGCTCGAACGGCGACTGGGTCACGATGGGAGTTCCATCTGACGGTTCATACGACATTCCTCAAGAAACAATGTACGGCTTCCCTGTCGTCTGCAAAAACGGCGATTACGAAATCGTAAAAGGTCTCGAGATCGACGCTTTCTCGCGCGAGAAAATGAACGCGACATTGAAAGAGTTGAACGAAGAGAAAGAAGCTGTCGCTTCGATGTTGTAAGCTTTCGCGGCTTGCTAGCGAAAACGAAAAAGCCCGGGCTCGGTGAGCTCGGGCTTTTTTTATTCTTTCGGCTCGAGGTCACTTAAAGAAAATATCGAACTTGATGCCTTCGTTCTTCGCTTTGCCGCACGCGACTTGCGTCTTCGTGAAGCGCAAGCTCTTCACGCGCTTGTCTTTGGCGATTTCCCACGACTGCTGCTGAGACTTCGTATCTTCGAACGACTTGATGACTCCGCCCGGAAGATCGAGCTTCAGCGACGAAGCAATCGCCGCGACATCTTCGTAGCAAAGGATGCTGTTGGCCTCGGAGATTTTCTTGGCCTCACATTGATTGCAGCTCAACGATATCTGTTCGATGGCGGAAGACGTTTTCGACTTTGTGAAAGTCTTGAACGTGTTGAAGTTCTTCTTCGACTTCGTTTTGGTCGTGACATACGACTCGCCCGCTTTCGGGAATGTTTTGTCCTCGAAACCGGCGGCTTTAGCCGCTTGGGCCGCGTCTTCGATCGATAAAGCGTGGGCGTTAGACACAACGAGGGCGGCGAGAACGAAAATGACGAGTTTCATAGCTCTGATTTCAGTCTTTTCCTTGCGTCCTCGCAAGTCTGGCGCCATAAAGGCCCAGTCAAAACCAAAAAGGAGCACCCCATGGCGAAAGAAATGACTTTCAGCATCATCAAGCCTAACGCGGTTAAAAAGAACGCGATCGGCGACATCATCAACATGTTCGAATCTCAAGGCCTCAAAATCGCGGCCGCGAAACTCACTGTTCTCCCACGTAAAAAAGCAGAAGAATTCTACGCTGAGCACAGCGCTCGCCCATTCTTCGGCGAACTCGTTGATTTCATGACGTCGGGTCCAGTGATGCTCATGGCTCTCTCGGGCGAAGGCGCGATCATGAAAAACCGCGCGATCATGGGCGCGACTGATCCTGCGAAAGCAGAGGCCGGCACGATCCGCAAAAAACACGGCGCTTCCGTTGGCGAAAACGCAGTTCACGGTTCGGACTCGCCAGAGTCGGCAGCCCGCGAACTCGCTCTGTTCTTCGAGAAATCAGAATTGGTAAACGCGTAAGGATTCGGATCGGGGCCCTCGCGCTCCGGCCACAATCTGCTCGAAAGGCCAGCCCGGTGCTGGCCTTTTGTTTTTGGCGCCCTCCACTCATAATTGATCGTTCATGGCTTCCTTCAAACGCGGATCAAAAATCAAACTCCACATCGACCGCCTTTCGGTCGGGGGTCGCGGCGTTGGCCGCAGCGAAGATCTGGTCATTTTTGTTCCCGATGTTTGCGCGGGTGAAGAGGTCGAAGTCGAGATCACGAACGTCAAAAAGAACTTCGCGGAGGGGCGACTCGTCTCAATCTTGAAGGCGTCTCCGTCGCGTATCGTTCCGCCTTGCCCGGTCGCGGGAGTTTGCGGCGGCTGCAACTGGCAGCACATTGCTTACGACGAACAGCTTCAGACAAAACGCGAACTTGTTCGCGAATCTCTCCGTAAATTCTCGGGCTTCGACGTTTCTGCGGAGTCACTTGTTCAGCCCGTCATCGCGTCACCTCGCCCGTTGAGATACCGAAACCGCATCCAACTTCATCACCGGCCCGGATTGATCGGCTACTACAAACGCGGCTCACACGCTCTCGTCGAAATCGATGATTGCCCGATCGCCGAAGAGATCATCGCCAATGAGATCCCGCGACTTCGCGACTCGCTCAAAGGGTCAGGGCGCATCGAAGTTTATGTTTCTGAGGACGAAACGGTTCACACGCGCGGAGGCGGGCAATCGGCCGACGAAGACGAAGGGGGCTTGAGTTTCGCGTTCTCTCAGGTGAACACCCAGCAGAATAGAAATCTTGTGTCAGTTGTCATCTCGACATTCATGACGAAACTCATGGATTTCGATGATCCGGTCATTTTCGATCTGTATGCGGGCAGCGGAAACTTCACCTTTCCTTTAGCGAAAGCGTTTCCCTCTGCGAAAATGACGGCGGTTGAACTCAACGCCGAAAGCGTCACGCGCGCAAGAGAGCAGACGACCGCTCTTAAGCACGACATTCGGTGGGTACAAAACGATGTCGGATCGTTCCTCGCTGGCGTCGAGCTACCTCACGGGGCTGCTGTTCTCCTCGACCCCCCTCGCGCTGGCTGTGATCCTCAAGTGATCCAAAAGCTCGCGTCTTCGAAGCTTTCGTTGGTGCTTTATGTGAGTTGTCACCCCGTCACTCTCTCGCGCGATCTCAAAACTTTTCGAGAACTCGGCTGGACGCTCGAAAGTGTTCAACCCTTCGATATGTTCCCGCAAACCGATCACGTCGAAACACTTGCCGTGTTGACGCGCCCGACATCTGTCTAGGCCGAAAAAGCCTACGGGTTTTGCGCCCTTAGAATTTCTTTGTTACGCTTATAAACGATGACGACGATTCGAATTTTCTTGGTAGCTCCGCTGCTCTTCGCGATGCTTTTCGCAGGCGGTTGTGCGTCGTCAAAAAAGAAAGACGAAGGCGCTTTGCACATGCGAATCGGCACGGCTTTTCTTCAGCAGGGTCGCTACCCTGACGCCCTTCGAGAATTGCTTGTCGCTGAAAAACTTGATCCACGAAACGCGCAAACCCAAAACAACTTGGGTCTCGCTTATTTCTTGCGCGAGAAATACAAACTTGCGGCCGAGCATATCTTGAACGCGATCGAAATCGACCCGAAGTTTTCAGAGGCCCGCAACAACTACGGCCGCACACTCATCGAACTCGGGCGCTACGATGAAGCGATCACTCAGCTGCGCATGGTGTTGGCAGATTTAACTTATCCAGATCCCGCAAAAGCTCTCGTGAATCTCGGCATGGCGCAATTCCGAAAAGGCGATTTCAGTTCGGCTCGCACGACACTCGCAAAAGCGATGCAAACAAATCGCGAGAATTGTTTGGCGCAGTCTCTTTACGGCCGAACGCTTTTTGAAATGGGCCAATTCTCGGCCGCGGCGAATGCGCTCGATAACGCAAATATCGTTTGTCACAGCAACAACCAGCCGGGTTTCGATGAGCCGCAATACTTCAGCGGGCTTGCTTATTACAAACTCGGCAATACATCGTCAGCGATCTCGCGCATGGAAGACGTCGTGAAGTTTTATCCCGACGGCAAGTACGCGAAGAAGGCCGAAGATCTTCTGAAGTTGATGAAGTAGGAACCAGCAGCATGAAAACCACCGGTCAGATATTGAGAGAGAATCGCGAGCGCCGAAACATTTCGGTGAACGAAGTCGCGATCGCGACGAAAATCAACGTGAAGACAATCATCGCGATGGAAGCCGGCGATGTTGATCATCTTCCACCGAAAACATTCTTGCGCGGATTCGTCAAAGCGTACGCGACTTATCTCGAACTCGATGTCGACACGATCATGAACACATTCTTCGACGAGATGGGTTCGACAAAGCCCAAGCCGCCCGAGGTTGTTCCGACTCAGCCTCGCGGTGATTCCGGCGAAGCCGATCGCGCGATTAATCCGAAAACATCTCCGGCCGTTACCATCGGCGCGATCGCCGGCATTTTGATTCTCGTCGTGCTCATCGTTCTCGTAAAAAACAAGATGGAAAACTACGAGAAAGAATCTGTTCCGGCGACTCCGCCTTCAGGCATTGAAGCGTTGTCACCAACCCCGGCAGGTTCGGCGACACCGTTTGATGCGCTGGCAGTCGTACCGGGAGTTTCACCGTCTCCGTCAGCTTCGCCATCGGCCTCGCCATCACCGACCGGGTCAGCAAGCGCTTCGCCAGCTCCGTCGGCGTCACCGACAGCGACTGCGACAGCAACTGCCACGGCCACTGCTAAACCAACCGCAACGGCGACGGCGACCGCGACACCAAAGCCGACGCCAACAGCGACCGCGACGGCCACACCTAAACCGACCGCGACCGCGACTGCGACGCCAAAGCCAACGGTGACTCCAACGGCAACGCCTGCGACGGCCGCGGCTGCGGCAGCGACCGGTGCATCGCCATCACCGACGCCGTCGGCAACGCCGAAGGGCAAATCGAACGAGATTCTCATCGAAGCGCTGAACGACGTTTCGATCAACGCGACGATCGACGGCGAAGCGAAAACGATTTCTCTTAGCGCGGGTAACGTTCAATCGATTCGCGCAAAGAAAGTCGTCTTGAATATCTCAGACGCCGGCGCCGTGAATCTCACGGTAAACGGGAGCGACCGCGGTGTTCCGGGCGATCTCGGCAAACCGAAGCGTGTTACTCTGCCGTGAAAACTGTCTGGAGAATTTGGTGGATCGCGCTGGCGGTAAAAATCGTCATCGCGATTTGGCTTCCCTTCGCTAACGATGAATCTTACTACTGGGTGTGGGGCCATCATCCTCAGCTCAGCTACTTCGATCATCCCGCCATGGTCGGTTGGCTTTTCTACCTCGGAACATTCATCGAGAACATCGGCAATGCCGCCCGTCTCCCTGGCGTTCTCCTGGCGCACGGAACTCTCGCGATCTGGATCTGGATCGCAAAACCTTTCCTTGATGAATCAAAGCTTGCAGGGCTTACGCTTCTCCTAGTGTTCTCGCCTTTTCTCGGTCTCGGCTCAATCATCCTCACGCCCGATGTTCCGCTTTTGTTTTTCTGGTCGGCCTCGCTTCTCGTTTTTATTCGCGCACTGGACTCAAAGAGAGCTCTCGATTACGCACTTCTCGGCGCCACGCTCGGACTCGGATTTTGTTCGAAGTATCTGATCGTGCTGTTTGTTCCGTGCACGCTCCTCTACCTCGTTCTCTCAAAGAAGTGGCGAGCGGTTGAGCCTGCGAAGGTTTTACTGACAATCGTCGTCGGTCTCCTGTTCTGCGCACCCGTCATCATCTGGAACCAACAACACGAGTGGGCCTCTTTCAAGTTCCAGCTGAACCACGGGCTCGAATCCGAAAAGCGAAACGCGCTCTGGCCGTTGGAGTATTTCGGCTCTCAGCTCGGCATCCTCTTTCCGATCGCCGCATACTTTGCGATCAAACGAAAAGGCCCGATGATTTTGCGCGTGTTCGGATGGTTTCCGCTCGCATTTTTCTTTTACACTTCATTTCGAGCACGCGTCGAAGGCAACTGGCCGGCGATGGGACACCCCGCACTCTTAGCGCTCGCTTACATCAATGCGCCTGACGTGAAGTGGTTGCGAGCGCAGACGATCGTTTGGATCGCCGCGGTCGTCTTGATCTTTGCGCAAGTCATTTATCCTTGGATACCGGTCGATCCCCGCAACTTAAAAACTTACGAGTTCACGCATTACGACGACTTCGTCCCGATTGCGGAGAAGCGCCACGATCTGTACATGGGTTCGTATCAAGAGGCGGCTGCACTCTCCTACAAGATGCGTCGTCAGATTTATAAACTCGAAGGCATGAACCGCCGCGACTTTTACGATTTCACATCTCATTCGCGACCGACTGGTGATAGCTTTGTCGTCGGAGCCGAACGCTGGCAGGGCCTGCCTCCCTGGGTCGCTGAAGCTGGCTATCACGTCGTCGCCGAAACTCCGGTCAACGAAGAGTTCAAGCTGATCGAAGTGAAGAAATGAGTGGAGTCACGTGCGCAAGATTCTCATCGCGAGCGCCATTTTCTTTCTAGTTTTTTTCTATGGATTGATCCTAAGCCAAACTCGCGTCTCGATCGTCGCCGACGAACTTGAACCTAAAAACGCGTCTGGCTTTTTCGATTATCGAGGCGTTTCAAACGTCCATACCGATCGCAATCTCGGAAGCGGCTCGTCTCTCGACGTCATCAAAGCCGCGCAGGAAGCGGCGCTCGATTACATCTTCTTGTCTGACCTCAACCAGTTCACTCCGACGGGCGCTGTTCCCGACGGATATCACCGCAAAACTCTGGTGATGCTCGCTGACGAATACAGTTATCTCGACTCGAGACTTTTGCTGTACGAAGTCGGCAAACAG
>CAJYIL010000397.1 GCA_913774795.1 Pseudobdellovibrionaceae bacterium | reverse complement strand
TTGAGTAGTGCGGGTGTGGCGCGCCACCGGGGATAATACGAATGAAGCGACTAACGATTGTGCAACACTGGGGCGCATTTGAGAACTAAGGATCGATATGAAAACGCAGATCGTTTACGTCAAATTGATGGATGAAGGCATCGACGTATGGAGGCCAGTCGAGTCTTCATTAGTTGCTGAACCAAATATTTTTCGGCTGGCAAATACAGATTCATCAACAGAGGGCGGGACCTGGGAATTCCGACCAGGTTCATTGGTTGAGGTCGAGATGAAAACAATAAACGACGAAGAGCTTCCGGTAGCGGTTCGCTTGTCGCGCTGAAATATATGTTCAACGAGTGGCACCCTTTTTATTGGAAAGGTACTTGAGATTTGAATCGCGCAATCGGATACGCGGACTGGAGTAGAATTCGAAAATATCGGACATTCGTTCGATATTCGAATTTACTCTTGTTGCCTTGCTTTGCAATTGGCATGGTGGTCTCGAGGGACGAGAGGTTTCTAACGATTTGGTTCATGACGGCGATACTCGTTATCAAAGTGCCAATGTATCTAAAGGTAAGGACTCTTCGTTGTCCGGTCTGCGACGCGCCGTTTGTACGTGGAGCTGAAAGTCTCGCCTTTAAAAAGAGATGCGACACTTGCGGTTCGATAATTGGAAGTAACCCTTCTCCGTCAAACGAGTGAGCCATTCTGGTGATACTGCCTCGATTAATTTCCTAGAAAACAAGAACGGAACTCGAGTTTTCAGATGCGCGCCGACTTCGCGTCCCGCGAGAAATGAAGAATCAAAAGAGACCGGCGAAGATTGTCCGCTTACAAGTTGTTCGCCTTCGGCGCCAACGCGCTTCCAATCTTCGCCTTAATCCGTTCGCGACCTCCGGTCGTTCACGCGTTATGCCTCGAGTCCTCTCGGCCTTAATCCGCTGGCCGCTGCGCTGTCTCGCTGTTATCCCTTGCGTTCGCGCTGGACTTACACTTAACCTACACTATGTCGGACTGGGGACGTCAAGAGGGTTTTGGGGGTGGGATGGCGCTTTCGGATCAGTTGGAGCTGGTGATTAAGAAGGTTGAACGGTTCAATCTGCCTTTTGGACATAAGCGCGATATTCAAAGTTTAGCGCGTTTCCTGAAAGAACAATCCCTATGCGATCTCGACAGAAGAGCGAAGCAAGAAGAGATCTCTGCAGCCGCAATTCAGTTCGTGAAACGACTCTACGAAGTTTCGATCCTCGAATCACTCAATCAACCGCAGAGCTTCTGGAACAACCTCGAAGGCTTCGCGCAGAAGCCGCTTCAAATCACGATCGGGCCTGCGCGCGAAATGAAAAATCCGCGCGATCAGTGGAACGCGAAGGATCTATTTCAGCATCTCTTAGGCCTTGTCACGAAAGAACCTGCATCGACTGAGAAGGACCTCTGTCGGCTCGGTCTCGATATCCTGATTAGAGAAGCCTCGAAACAACGACATTTACGAAACGTCAGACGCGACAAAGAAATCTGGATCACTCAAGTGCACCCATTTTTGAAATCGAAAGACTTCCTGACTTCGCTTCGTGACGACAAGAATCTCAAAGCGAAGCTCGATTATCATCTAACGAATGTGTCGATACCTAAATCGAAGCGGGAACCTCATCCGTAATGTGCAAAATCAACGATCAAGATTGCTAGTGAT
>CAJYIL010000396.1 GCA_913774795.1 Pseudobdellovibrionaceae bacterium | reverse complement strand
TTTGTGTTCGGCTTAACTGCGCGCTTGAAATTTTCGACGTCACGGAGATCGACGTAAGAGAACTCGATGCCGTTGTGACGAATGACTTTGTCCATGAGACGGAAGGTGCCACCGTACATGTCATCAGACGCAATGACGTGATCGCCGGCCTTTAAGAGATGAAGTGCGGTCGTTGAAGCCGCGCAACCCGAAGCAAACGCGAACCCGTGTTTTCCGCTTTCTAGGTTCGCTAAGCAAGCCTCGTAAGCCGTGCGCGTCGGGTTGCCTGCGCGCGAGTAGTCGTACTTGTTGTAAACGCCCGGCGATGATTGAACGTAAGTCGTCGCAAGAACGATCGGAGTCATGATCGCGCCGTGCGTGGGATCGGGCTCTTGACCGGCGTGAATCGCGCGAGTGTCGAAGCCGAAATTTTTCCAGTCTTGTTTCATGCTTGTTCCTTTGCCGACAAGAAGTCAGCGAGATCGGCTGTCGTCAACGCGACAGCGGCGTCGCGAACGCGCACGACGCGTTCTTTTCTGAAGACCTGTTCGAGCTCTGCGAGAGTTGCGTCGAGGGGCACTTCTGCCATTGTTGTCTTCACGACGTGGAAGACGGGCTCCGTCGGAGAAACGCGGCCGCTCGCGAGCGCATTTAAAATATCGCGCGCGTGCAAGATGCCGATGAATTTGCCTGAATCGAAAACGTGCGCGGTTGAAAGACCGTGCTGGCGCATGAACTTGATCGCGCTCGCGACGTCGTCGCCAACTTTTACGCCGGCCGCATCTTTCTTCCCGCGCGCATCGATGAGCTCACGAACACGTGTGGTCGTGAGAATAGACTCCGCCAGCTTGTTCGTGCGCATCCACTCGTCGTTGTACGCTTTTGAGAGATACGAGCGCCCGCCGTCCGGGAACAGAGAGACGATCATCGAAGGCTTCGTGAGTTTCTCGGAGTATTTGATCGCGGCCACGAGAGCGGCTCCGCACGAAGGGCCCACGAGCAAACCGTCTTTGCGAACGATGTCGCGTGTTTTTTGGAAGATCTCCGGGTCACCGACTTGAACGAAGTCGTCCATCACGCCGAATCGAACGTTATCCGGCATCATGTCTTCGCCAATGCCTTCGACGAGATATGAGTGCGGCGCCGTGCGAATTTCTTTGTGATAGAACATGTCGTGCAAGATCGAACCGAACGGATCAGCGCACACGATTTTCACGTTCGGGTTCTTCTCTTTCAAGTAACGACCCACGCCCGAAATCGTGCCGCCAGTGCCCGCACCTGCGACGAAGACGTCGATCTTGCCTTCGGTTTGCTCCCAGAGCTCAGGGCCCGTCGTCTTGTAGTGAATCGCTTCGTTCGCTGGGTTGTGATACTGGTTCGTCGAATAAGCGTTCGGGATGAGCTGAACGAACTTCGCTGCGACCGAATAATGCGAACGCGGATCGTCGGCTTCAACACCAGTCGGAGTCATCACGACTCGTGCACCATAAGCTCTTAGCGTCGCCCGCTTCTCTTCGGAGATTTTCTCCGGCATGACGAAAATAGTTTTGTAACCTTTGATCGCGGCGGCCATCGCGAGGCCAACGCCGGTGTTACCCGAGGTCGCCTCAACGATCGTACCACCGGGCTTCAGGGCCCCTGATTTTTCAGCGTCTTCGATGATGGCGAGAGCCATACGATCTTTCACCGAACCGCCGGGGTTGAAGTACTCAACCTTTGCGAGGTACGTGTGCTGATTCTTGGGAACAGAGCCATTGAGCTTCACGAGCGGCGTGTGGCCGATGGTCTGGAGGACGTTATCGTAGATCTTTGCCATTTGTTGTCTTTCCTGTGCGATTGACGGGGCGCCGTTTGCGGGCTTCATCGAGTTGAATAAGAACAAGTTCGAGACGCTCACACTGATCGCCGGTGTATTTAAGCCCGGCGGCCTTCATGTGCGCTTTCACGATCGTCTCTTCTGGGTTTTCTTTGATGAGTTCTTCGGCGAGCTCTTCAAGATGATCAAGACGTGATCCTTGAATTTTCTCGGGCATGGTCGTCTCCCCTTGGTGTGGGGAGAGTTTAACGAGCGAGTTTTGACGGAACAACAACAAGTTGCCCGCGTTCGTTCTCAACGAGGCGCACGGTGTCGCCCGCTTTGACGTGCAATTGAAATTCTCCGGCTCTGGAGGCCGTTTTCCACTCGAGATGCTGTGTTCCCGCCTTTAATCCCGTGAATTTCACCGGGGCATAACCGGCCTCTTCGCCGTTTAATTGGATTTTCATCCACTTACGACTGGCCACGGTGATCTTGACCGATCCTCGCGGCTCGGGAAGAGGATCGTCAGCGAAAACAGGAACATGCAAAATGACGATGAGTCCGATGGCGCACGCAGCGTGTATCAAATGGGGATGCGGAGAAAGTTGTTTCTTTGGCTCTGGTGCCGCGAGAACAGGCTCGTGGCGTTTGATCTCGAGAAGCTGAGTCGTCGATGCGGAGGTTTGAGCTAAGAGCTGAGCCACCGTTTCTCCGATTTCACGACGAGCGACCGGGTTCTCTCTCGCAAGTTTATATTCTTCAGCGCTCTGTGATC
>CAJYIL010000395.1 GCA_913774795.1 Pseudobdellovibrionaceae bacterium | reverse complement strand
GCCACGGTTTCTTTCAGGCGAGCGCCGTAGGTTTCGAGCATCGCGAGTTCTTGCGTCGCATCTCCGGTTTCGTACTTAATTCCGAGACCTCCACCGACATCGAAGCGATCGAGCGTAAAGCCTTCTTGTGTGAGCGTGTGATGAACGGCGAGCGTTTTCTCCATCGCTTCGACGAGAACGTCGAGATCGAAGAGGAGGGAGCCGATATGCATCGTCAGGCCACGTAAGTGAACGTGCTCTGCATTTGCTTTTAAAAGTTCGATGAGTGCAGGTAAAAAGCTTTCGTCCATCCCGAATTTGTTCTCGCGAAAACCGGTCGTGATGTACGGATGAGTCTTCGGGTTCACGTCGGGATTCAAACGAAATGCGACATTCGTTTTCGTCTTTTTCTCTTTTGCGATCTCGATAATTCTCGCTAGCTCCGCAGGCGACTCAACGTTGATTTGTTTAATCTTATTTTCGACCGCAAACTCGATCTCGCGGCGAGTTTTTGCGACTCCGCTAAAAATGATCTTGTCAGCCGCAAAGCCGGCCGCCAGTGCCTTTTTAATCTCCCCGGCGCTGACCGTGTCTGTGCCAGCACCCCAACTCGCCAGTCTTTTGAGGATGAAGGGATGACTGTTGGCCTTCATCGCGTAATGAATGGTGTGGTTCAAGCCGGCAAATGCGCTCTCGTATTTCTGAAAACGCATGTGAATGTCGTCGACATCGTAAAGGTAAGTCGGTCGCTCGTAGTTTTGCATCAACGAAGCAACCGATAGAGATTTTTCGAGAGTGCCTAGGCGAAGTTCGCCGTTTTGATAAAAGTACGCCATCGTTTAGACAGCGTAGCGGATCAATCGATTTTGTCGAGCGAGAATTCGGTGTGGAGCGAAGTCGCGGCTTTTTGCAAATCGGCCTGCGAGATCACCGCGCTGATTTTGATCTCCGAGGTGGTGACGATGTGAATCGGCACGTTCTGAGTCGCGAGCGTCGCGAAGAAACGGGCGGCCACACCGGGGTGATTGCGCATGCCGACTCCGACCACGGAAATCTTCGCCATATTCTCGATCAAATTCACATCGACGTTCTTGGCCAAGTCTTTCAGAACCTGACGCGTCAGCGGAACGTCTTCTTTCGTCACCGAGAACGCGAGTCGCTGTTGACCTTTCGTCGAAGGCTCATCGGATTCACTTTGAGTGATGATGTCGACGATCACGCCTTTTGCCGCGAGAGTTTTGAAGAGCTCAGCCAAGAATCCGGGCCCCGGAGGCACGGGGAAGAGTTTAAAGACGGCAGTGTTCGCGTCATGAGTGACTGAAGAGACAACAGCTTGTTCCATAACTTCTCCTTCGGGGAGGATCCAGGTGCCTTCGCGTTCTTCGAAGGTTGAGCGTAAATGAATTTTGACTCCGTATTTCGCGCCAATTTCGACGCAGCGGATGTGCAGAACTTTCGAACCGAGCGCGGCCATCTCCATCATTTCATCGTACGAAAATTTCGAGACTTCGCGGGCCTTTGGGACCAAGCGGGGATCGGCCGTGAAAACGGCCGGGACATCGGTAAAGATCTCGCACTCATCGGCTTTGATCGCGGCCGCGAGAGCCACCGCCGTCGTATCGGATCCGCCGCGACCGAGGGTCGTGATGTTGTCGTCTTCGTCAACACCTTGGAAGCCCGCGACGATCGGCACGATGTTCTTATTTACGAGCTCGATGAGTTTTGAGCCGTTGATGTCTTTGATGCGCGCTTTGGCGTGCGTGGAATCAGTCAGGATGCCGAGTTGGTACGCGAGCAGCGGCTGCGTTTTCACGCCGCGCTTTTCGAGAGCGATCGCGAGCAGACTGATCGAGACTTGCTCACCCGAAGCGATCAGCATGTCGTAAGCGGGGCCGCGGTAATCGGGATCAATTTTTTCGGCGAGAGCGATGAGCTTATTTGTTTCGCCCGACATCGCGCTGGCGACGACGATCGGTTTTTCGCCGCGAGCGATATCGCGAACGAGGCGATCCGCGAGCGATTCGATGCGTTCGATCGAACCGACGCTTGTTCCGCCGTACTTCTTCACAAGAATTTTGGACATGCGGGCGAAAGTAGCTCGTGGAAGCTCGATTGTCGAGCGCTGCGTAGACTCTTGAGCTTGAACTCTAGGGCCCGTGGGCCCTAGACGGTGCCGAGATTACTGAGCGGCGATCGGGCCTACAGGCGCGATGGGTGCAGGCGTCACCGGAGCCGCCGGTGTGAGGCTCGCCGCGAACGCCAATTGTGCCTCTTTGAAGCGGCGGTCGGCGTCGGCTTTTTGATTCGCAAGGACGTCCCGCTGCGCGAAGTAAGGCTCCAGCATTTTCTGGACATCTGCCGATCTCGCTTCTTTCTGCGCGATGGTGTCGACGGCTTTCTTCATCGCCGCTTCGTTTTCGGTCAGCGCCGCCGTCTCCGTGCGGATCAACTTCTCTCGAGAGGCAATCGCCTTATCGAGCGAACTGAGGGCCGAATTTATTTTGTCGACCGCATCTTGAGCGTTGGACAGCACGCGTGCTTTCGCATTGTAACCTGACGACTGTCTCCAGGAGTCACGACGAGATTCAGCGGCGTCGACGTCTGACTGAGCGCTTTGAACATTTCGTTGAGCAGCCGCGATGCCGTTTTGGGCGCTGCGAACATCAGACTCCGCTTGAGCACGCGCGTTCTGCCACGCATTCAAATTCGATTGCGCCTGCGGGAGCTCGATGTTTTGCATTTGGTTGATTTCGTTTGCGATCGCGTTCGCATCAGCGACGGCTTGGTTCGTTTTGGAGACCGCATCTCGCTCTTCGCGCACGAGCTGCTCGAAATCGGCATCGACTTCGCGCTCGATCGTGTACCGGAAGTTGTCGCGTTGCGACTGAAGATCGCGAATCCGCGCGTTCAAATCATTGTATTCGTTGGAGGCCTGTAGCCAGCGCTGATCGGCCCGCGTGGCGAGATCGCGTTCGCGTGAGCAATCGCGAGCCGGATCGGTTTGGCATTGGCGGAAATCAGCCGTGAAGCGATCACGATCAGAACTCGCTTGAGACATGTGCTGCTCAGCGCCCGACAGACGTGATTGCGAATCGCGGAGATTGTAATCAATCGAGCTTAACCGCGAGTCTGATTGGAGGCGACGTTGGAGTTCATAGCGTTTATCGAAGCGCTGGCGCGCACTCGAAGCATCGCTCGCATAGCGGCGCAACTGATCTGCGTAGTTGCTCGCTTGATTAAAGTCGTTGCGGCGAGAGTTGATCTCGTTTTGCAGAGACGCAATCGCTTGTTGGGACTGGCTCACGCCGTTGATGACGTCTTGGAGGCGCGAGCGTGTCGAAGCTTCGTAGTTTTGGGCTTGTTGCAAATCCGATTGGCGTGCGCTGACTTCTGATTCGGCATCGTCGACGGCCTCTTGGTAACGTTTCAGTTGAGCACGCAGTGGAGCCAAATCGTTTTTCGCGCTCTCAAGAGCGACGTTGGCCGGTTGGAGAGCCGCTTCTTGCTGGGTGACCTGCGTTTTCAAATCCGGGATCTCGGCTTGAGCACGTGCGATGTTCGCGGTCGCTTCGTCGTGGCGCTTTTGCAGAGCAATGACCGTTTCACGAGTGAGTTTATCCAGATTTCGGCGGAGTTGTTCGTATTCCGCCAATTGCGCAAGGAATTGCTTTGAGAGCGCGTTTAGCGCGGCTTGCGCGTCGCTTGATTGGCGGTAAGCCGCCAAGGCCTGGCCGACAAGTCCGCGAAGCATTTCGACTTGTGAGGCTGGGAGAAGGGTCGGATCAACGTTTGCGACAACGGCGGGAAGAAACGCGCGTTCGAAACCATCTGATCCAAACTCGGCAGCGCCGTTGCAATCTTTTTGAAGCGCTTGCAGCGTCGCGGACGAGCCACGAAGTGAGAACGCGATTTTGACGCCGTTCATGTCGACGAGTGCTTTCGCTTCGCGCTTTAGGAATTTAATGAGATCAAGCGTGCCTCGGGGAATATTCCAGAGAGTGCCACTGGCTTGAGGCGCAAATGCGTAAACAGTTTTCTTATCGAGTGCGAGGCGGGCGCCTGCGACGACGGTCGAGGGAACGATTCTGACTTCGAGTGGCATCGCGTGAGTCGGATCGACCGCGACTTCGAGGCGGTAAGTGCCGGTTTTGTCGGTCACCGTCGTCGCCGCGACGCACGCATCGAGAGACCAGTCTTTGTTCACGACCGGAGCGGCGTGAGCGAACGTGGATAAGAGCAAAGCAGACATGAACATGGTCAGAACCCCTCGCTTAGGCGAATGCGGAGTCAAGGTGACTCGACTTGAGAGCCAGTTAGCAGGCCCTCCAGCCCTCTTGCAGGGTCTGGGCCGAAACGTTAGTGTCGAAAGGTAACCTCCGGAAGGGAGCTTAGGTCATGAAACTCTTTGTTTTCGCGCTCGTTTTGATCAGCCAAACGGCTCTTGCCTGGGATGCCTCGAAGTTCAAAAAGCCCACTGACGCTGAACTGAAAAAGAAATTAACCAAGCAGCAGTACGACGTGACCCAACACGAAGGAACCGAGCGAGCGTTCACAGGCGAGTATGCCGACAATCACGAAGTCGGTCTTTACGTCGACGTTGTCTCGGGCGAGCCGCTTTTCACATCGAATGAGAAATACGATTCGGGAACGGGCTGGCCGTCATTTTGGCAGCCGATTTCCAAGGATGTCGTCACGACTCGCGCAGACAATTCTCTTTTTGGTGAGCGCACCGAAGTTCGATCGAAGATCGCCGACTCTCATTTGGGTCACGTCTTCACTGACGGGCCTCAGCCGACGGGCTTGAGATACTGCATGAACTCAGCGGCGCTCCGTTTTATTCCGGTCGCGAAACTCGAGAAGGAGGGGTATGGAGAATACGCCAAACTCTTCCAGAAAAAACCTGATGTCTCAAAGTCAGAATCGAAGGCGCCGGCGGCCAAAAAAACACAAGCTCCTAAATGAGTTACGTCGACTGACGTCGGGTCATGTCGCAAGACCGACACCCCGCGGGTTGGGGTGGCGGAATTGAAAGGTGCATGTCATCCTGATCCTACCTTTTTGATTCAGAGGATGTTTATGAAAGCTTCTCGCCAGGCTCGCGGTTTTTGGACTCTCGGTTTCTGTGCTCTCGTGTTGGCGGCGTGTTCGCACAATCCGCACAAAGCCGAAAAAATCGAAACGAAAATTGATGCGGCTGATGAAGTGACGGGCGACACACGTGTCGGTGTGAAAGACGGCAACATGATCGTTCAGCGCAAAGTTCAGATGAATGAAGAATTGCGCCGTCTCCAGAACGAAGTTTACGAACTCGAAGATCACGTCTACGGAAATCGCAAGTACGGCTCGCTCGGTCTTTACGGTGTCTTGAAAGACTGCCGCACGCAGCTCTCGGATAAGGACAACGGCGGCAGTGGCCACCTCTCGTGGACAGAGCCGATGGATCGCGTGAGCGATAAAGAGGAAGAAATGAATATCGGTCTCGACGATAAGAAGAAACTCATCGGAGTTTCGGAAGAGATGCTTAAAGACCGGATCGAGCGTTTCCGCACGTACAAATCTGTGCTCCAGAAGCGTGAAGATGAGTACGACGATAAAGTCGCCATCTGCAAAAACGAACTCAAGAAGCAGAAGGCCGCGAAGGCCGACTGAGTTTGGCTCGACAAGCCTGTCGGGGTCTGCCTATGCTGATTGCATGACGGACCTCGAGATTTCTTCAGGCACGACGCCGCCAGTCCCAGAACCGCTCGATCCTGAAACGCGAAAAGCCGAAGCGGCTGATCGCGTCATCCGCGAGCTCGCGCTCGAAGAGCGAACTTGGCGACTCATCAAACGTGATCCCGTGCTCGAACGAGCGACCCGTGAGCAAGAAGAAGCCAACGTTCGTGAAACTTTTCGTCCTCGCTCCGATGCCGACTTCACCGAAGTCGGCCTCATCCGTCGAGCAGCACCGCTTCTTGAGGCGTTTCGCGAACGCATTCCTCTCAATAAAGAGCTCTTCGATATCTACCAAAATTTCGGGACCGAAATTGCGCAGACGGTTTTCGCCCAAGCCGTCGAACGCTCGCCGCTTTACGGAAGATTTCTTCGCCGCGTGCGCAGTTTTGATCCCCGCACATTTGAATTGGTGCGAGAGAAAGCGCGCGATTTTGAAGTGACGATCGTTCGCAGCTCGCTTCCCGTGCGGGGCCTCGATTGGGGTGAATTCGCCGAACAATGGCAAGCGTGGGCGCGCTCGATGGGTTTCACAACGGACATCATTGAGACGTCCGAGACGAGCGACTTGCGGGCCAATGCGCGCGCCATTTCCACTTATTTATTTTCGCACCCTCATCCGCGCCGCATCTTGATCACCTACGGAGAAGGCGCGGCGGAATTCCGTTCTCTTCTTATGCAGCGGCTCGGTGCTCGCGGGGCGACTGCCGTCGACGACGCGGGCGAACTTGCGCAAATTCATACTTGGATCAACGTCGCCGGAGCGTACGGAGGAACGGCGATCGCACGTCTCAAAAACGATTCACGGTGGGAATCTTTCAAGCTCAAGCTCTCTCGGTACTTCGGGCGTTTCGAGATTCAAGCGCGCGCGGCGCGCGTTCGTCAGCTCGATTCGCGTTTGCCGATCTGGCGAACGCCGCCGAACTTTCCGAAGCAGATGCAAGTGATCAACGTCGTGGGTTTGCCGTTTCGCTCCGATCTTCCACAGGGGATGAAAGCGCCGGCCATGCAAGTCTCGGCGGCTGTCGGCGTGAATGACGGGGCGGTTGGTCTGTACGAATCAATCGCGCATCCGGGTCTTATTGTTCCGGTCAAAGGCATGAGTCATAAAGTAGAACGCTTCAAATTGGAGCCCGTCTTGCGTCGCCTTCTCGCGATTGTCGTTGAGAGCGAGCTGTGAACATTTTCTTAAAATGTCGCTGCGGAGAGTTTCGCGGAGTGATCGAAAAGTTCTCGTCCCGCGAAGGCGGGCGCGCCGTTTGTTATTGCGACGACTGCCAAGCTTACATGCACGCCCTCGGACGTTCGCACGATCTTTTAAATGAGTGGGGCGGCACCGACATAACACCGGTTCTGCCGAAACAGCTCAAGATCGTGCAAGGAAAAGTCGCTTTGTTTCGTTTGTCGAAAGATGGCCTTTATCGCTTCTTCGCCGACTGTTGCCAGTCACCTATCGCCAACGCTCCAAACGCAAGTCTTCCTTATCTCGGTTTAATGACCACGATCACGGATCTATCCTCGGATGAGCGCGACGAAATGCTCGGGCGAATCCGCTTCGGTCTTCAATCGAAAGACGCGATCGGCTCTCCCCCTCCGCCAAAATCGAAAGGCGTTGGCTTCGCCGCAATGAAATGGATGATCGGCTTTCTCTCGAAAGCGTTTTTTAAAGGCGGTGCCAAGCCGCACCCATTCTTTAACGAGCAAGGCCAACCGATCGTCGCGGCACGAATCCTTTCTCAAGCAGAACGCGACCACCTCCGCCAATTCTGCGGCCCAAACCCAACGGCAAATCCGACCGTGCAATAAAAAAAGCCCAGGATGCTCTCCCAGGCTTTCGACAAACGATAAACTTAAACAACAAACGTAAACGTCTAAACCTCAAACGTGCACGTGAACGTGATCGTGAACGCGTCCGTTTAAAACGTTTCCCCCGTTACTGATTCAACACGTACGCGAAAATCAAAGGCGCCACGATCGTCGCATCCGACTCGATCACGTATCGTGGAGTATCGACCGCAAGCTTGCCCCACGTGATCTTCTCGTTCGGGATTGCGCCCGAGTACGAACCGTAAGACGTCGTTGAATCCGAGATCTGGCAGAAGTAACCCCAAAGAGGAACATCGCGCTCGAGATCTTGCTGAATCATCGGGACTACGCAAATCGGCATATCGCCGGCGATCCCGCCACCGATCTGGAAGAAGCCGATCGAAGATTTTGGCGCTGTCGCCGAATACCATGACGCGAGCTCCATCATGTACTCAATGCCGGTGCGAACCGTGTGAACGTTCTTGATATCGCCTTCGATGACGTGACCGGTGAAGATGTTGCCGAGAGTCGAGTCTTCCCAGCCCGGAACGATCATCGGGAGGTTTTTCTCAGCGGCCGCGAGGAGCCACGAGTTTTTCGGATCAATTTGGTAATACTGCTTCAATTCTCCCGAAAGCAAAATCTTGTACATGAATTGGTGAGGGAAGAACTTCTCGCCTTTTTTGTCGGCGTCTTGCCAGTACTTCAAGACAGCACCTTCGATACGGCGAATGGCCTCTTCCTCGGGAATGCACGTGTCGGTGACACGATTCAGGTGACGATCAAGAAGCGTTTGTTCGTCATCGGGCGTGAGATCACGGTAGTTCGGGATGCGGACGTAGTGGTCGTGCGCGACGAGGTTGAAGACGTCTTCTTCGAGGTTCGCGCCCGTGCAAGTGATCGCGTGGACTTTGTCTTGGCGGATCATCTCGGCGAGAGAGAGGCCGAGTTCGGCCGTCGACATCGCGCCCGCGAGCGTGACCATCATCTTACCGCCGCCTTTCAGGTGGGCTTCGTAAGCGATCGCCGCATCTTTCAACGCCGCCGCGTTGAAGTGACGGTAGTGGTGATCGATGAATGAACGAATTGTCCCTGTCGCCGCGAATTTTGTAGCCGATTTCGTCGCTGCATCCGCGCCCGTGACCGCGCCGTTTGGTAAGCCGTTCGTTGCCATCTCTCGATCCTCCGTTTTTTTAAAACCGATGATCTAACAAGAACCTGCGGGACTCGCAAACTTTTATCGTTGCAAACCGTCTGCGCTTCCCTCAAAACGATGCTTGAAACACAAGGTAGGGAATGAAGAGCTCAACGCACTCTCCGCTGTTCGTGACTAAAGAACTTTTCGAAACACGTTACAAGGGCGCCGACTGCGTCTTCGTGACGGGTTCGGTGATTCGCGGGGAGGCCACGGCCCACTCCGATCTCGATCTGGTCGTTCTTTACCCTCGTGTCGAGCGCGCGTACCGTGAGTCTTTCTTCCACAAAGGCTGGCCGGTTGAAGCGTTCATCCACGATCCCGAAACGCTTCGCTACTTTTTCAATCAGGTCGATAAACACCTGGGCCGCGCAACGCTCGCCGAGATGATCGTCGACGGGCACGAAATCCCGGCGGCGACGGTTTTGACGTCTGAGATGAAGGAATTGGCATCGGCCGCCCTGCGCGAAGGTCCACCGGCGCTCGCGCCCGACGATCTCGCCGATCGTCGCTACCACATCTCCGAAATTCTCGATGATATGCGTGAACCAAGAAATCGCGCCGAGCTCACGGCCTCGGCGGCCTTGCTTTATAACGAACTCGCCGACTTTTACTTTCGCACCCGTCGCAGCTGGACAGCCTCGGGCAAAAGCGTAATGAAACGGATGCGCCGAACAGACTCAGTCTTCGCGAAAAAGTTCAGTGAGTCCTTCGATGAAGTTTTCACGAGTGGGCAAGCAGCTCGCGTGATCGCGCTCGCCGAAGAGATGCTGGCGCCTCACGGCGGCCTTCTCTTCGAAGGTTACAAGCGAGACGTGCCCCTCGAGTGGCGCGCAAAGAGTTAGTCGCCAGACGTCGCGCCGCCCATTTGTTTCCCGTAGGCCTCGAAGCCTCCGAGATCAGCGGCGCTCAAGCGAAGACCGAAGATTTTTCGCGAATAAGGCAAATCGTTGAACAAGAAAGGGCCTGGCACCTTGATCTTCAAGCGCCGGTCACGAGTCAGCGCGGTCAGGTACCGGAGTCGGCACGCGCCTTGTGCCTTACCCAGGATTTGGTCAAGGCGCTCGTACTCTTTCCGGGTATCCATCTCGAACGGAAAATGCGGTTCCAAAATTTCGCGAAGCGAGTAATCAAACGGGATGGCTTCGTTCACGGCCGCACAAAAGCCGGGCGGAATGCCTTGCTCCAAGAAGAACTGCTGCATCAACTTCGCAGGCGTCCACAGCCTTAAGTAGGCGCGGGTGGCCATGATCGCGCGTCGAGCGCGGCGAGTGACGTTGACGTCGACGGGTTGCCAGATCTCCGCGTTCATCTTGAGTTCGTCGGTGTAATAGCGATAAGCGCGGCGTTCGTAATCCAGAATCAGAAGGCCTGACAGCATGAGCTGCATGTTCTCAGTCGTCAGAAGCAGGCGGCCCATCGTTCGCGCATCTTTCAGCGCAACCAAATAATCTTTATCGAGACCGCCCGCGATCAGCCGAAGTTTCGTCGCCGACAGAAGATCGCTCGTGTCGGGGAGCGGAAGACGTGTCGGAGGTACGAACTCTTTTTTCTCGATGAGTTTCGCGATCGGGGAGTCTTTTTCGATATCCCAAAAATCGTAGGCTTGAAGCTTTTTGAAAATCGAGAGATCGACCTTCGGGTAACGCCCCTTGGGAATTTGTAAAATCCAATCCGTGCCCGTGCGCATGAGGGCGACGCGCGTGGCTTCATCGACGATCGGTTTTCCGCTTGCGCCGGGCATCCACATCACGAGTGAATTTAGATAAGGCCCCGCATCGCTTGTTCCGGCGCTCGCGCCCAGCGAGAGAACGTCGGCGTTCTTCGCGAGAAATGCTCTGTCTTCTTCGTACAGCGGCCGATATTTAGTCTGGAGTTCGACTTGGGCATCGAGCCCGGGCTTCACGCGCCAACGGTAAAGGAAGTTGAGGCCCCCGACTCCGAGGGCGAACAACGTGATCGCGACGACAGTGAGATAAAGGCCCCAACGGTTCATGCCGCTCGGCGAATGTCTTTACGGAGCGAGCGCCATTGAGAGTACGCCGATTTGAATTCGATGCTGACGACGCGAATCTCCGCTTTGCGAGATTGTTTCGCTTTCGCGAATTGCGCGCGCATCGCCTCGCGAACGTCGTGACTCATTTGCTTGCGTTTCTCCGCCCACTCGGCTTTGAAATTTTTCTTCGCGAGCAAATAGTCATCGTGAAGATGACGAAGCTTCGTCTGCGTTTCATTGATGCGAACTTTCAGTGCGGCCGCTCGCTCTGCGAACGACGGCGCATGCTGACCGCGCGCGAGTTGTTCGAGAACGTGCTTTTCTTCCATCGCGAAGCGGGCCTTGAAAATCTCCTCGCGGCGCGCTTTTTTCAATTTCGACGCGAGACCGAGTGACGCCATCGCTTCGATTGTCCACTTCGTCGGGTCCCACTGATACCAGCGAATACCGTTGCGGTAATCGGCTTGGAAGAAGTGGTGGAAGTTGTGGTAGCCCTCTCCGAACGTCAAAAACGCCAAGATAAAAGAATCGCGTGCAGTGTTGGTGTCGGTGTAAGGGCGAGTGCCCCACGTGTGCGCAGCCGAATTAATCAAGAACGTCGAGTGCTGAGAGAGCGTGATTCGCAAGAAGCCGCCGATCAAAACGCCGCCCCAGAAACCGAATCCGCAAGCAAGACCAATCAGACCCGGAATCACGAAGCCGACAAACGTCGCCACCAGCGGGTAGTAGTTGTGCTGGAACATGATCGCTTTCGATTTGGTGAGATCCTTCGGGAAAGCTTTTGCTTTCGGGTGAGCGTCTTCGCGGAAGAGCCACCAAAAGTGCGCGTACCAAAATCCTTTCGAGCGGGAATAAGGGTCGTCGTGGCTATCGACTTCAAGGTGGTGACGACGGTGATCGGTCGACCACGCGAGAACCGAGCCTTGAAACGAGCCCGCGCCAACGAAAATGTAGAGCCACTCGATCACAGGGTGAACGCTGTAGGTGCGGTGTGAGAAATAACGGTGGTAGCCCGTCGTGATCATCATATTCGAGATCGTGTAAGTGATGGCGAGAAACGCAACCATGCCCCACGTGAGACCGTGGTTCATGAGATAGAGGGGCGTGAAGATCACGGCGACCAGAGGAACCAGTGTCATGAACAAGATGTTGTGCCAGATCAGCGGCATCTTTTGAGCTTTGGGCGCAAGATCTTGTGACTCAGACTTCGGTGTCTGTGTTTGCATTCGGACTCCTTGAAACAGATGTTTTCGATCATACGTCGGGTGAGCGAAAACACCACTTTAAAGTTCTTGAGTTCGCATCCGCACCGAAGCGCGGGCCCGCGTGGGAGGCGGCGTTAGGCATTGCGCCCATCTGATTCGTGTCACAAGCTTCTGGGCGTGAGATTTGTCGTCGCAGGACTTTTTATTCTAATGCACGGTGCGCAAGCTGAGGCGGCCAGCGCTGTTAAAACGCAAACGATCGTCTTCGTCGGCGATTCGATCACCGAAGGCTACGGCGTCAAGCAAGAGCAGGCCTTTCCCGCGATCGCGGGTGAAATTTTGAAGAAGAAGGGGCACGACGTTAAAATCGTGAACGGAGGAATTTCGGGAAGCGTTTCGGCCGACGCCGACGCCCGCGTGAAATGGTTCCTGAAGCTAAAGCCCGATATCTTGGTCCTCGAGCTCGGAGGCAACGACGCCCTCAAGGGAACGCCCGTCGCCCAGATCGAAAAAAACCTCGATCGAGCTCTGAAGGTCGCTCTCGAAGCGAAACTCAAAGTGCTATTGGTCGGAATGCGTATCTATACCAACTTTGGTCCTGATTACACGAAGCAGTTCGCGGATCTCTTCCCTCGCCTCGCACGGCTTCGCAAAGTGCCACTCATTCCTTTTTTGCTTGAAGATGTCGCGCTCAAAAAAGAGCTGATGCAATCCGACCAAAAGCACCCCAATGTGCCCGGTCACGCGAAAGTCGCCGAGCAAGTGGCGCTTGAGCTGGAGAAGCTTTTGTGATCTTGAACGCGCGCGAGGTGAAAAAATCATTTACCGAGTCAAGCGGCTCGCCTCTTGAGATTCTCAAAGGCGTCTCGCTTTCGGTTGAAAACCCCATGACGGTTTCGATCATGGGTCGAAGCGGCTGCGGTAAGTCGACGTTCATTTCGCTCCTCGCGGGTCTCGATAGCGCCACATCGGGAACAATCGAGATTCTTGATCAGAATCTCGACGCGATGTCGGGTGCTGACCTCAATCAGTTTCGCGCTCGACACATCGGCGTCATCTTTCAGCAGTTTCATCTCCTGGATCATTTAACGGCTCTTGAAAACGTGCGCTTACCGATCGACCTCAACGGAGGATCGAATGAAGGCGATCAACGCGCGCTCGACATGCTGACTCGTGTTGGTCTCTCCCACCGGGCTCATCATTTTCCTGAGACGATGAGTCGCGGCGAGCAACAGCGAATCGCGATCGCGCGCGTCCTCGTGATGAAACCGGAAGTCGTTCTCGCCGACGAGCCCACGGGCTCCCTCGATATCAAGACCGGTGCCGAAGTGATCGAGCTTCTTTTTTCAATAGTTAAGTCTGAGAAAATGGTTCTCGTGATGGCCACGCACGACCCGGCTCTGGCGGCGCGCTGTGATCAACAGTTCACGATGACCGAGGGTGTGCTCACGCCTGGGCTTCTCAAGTGACTCTTCGCTGGGCGATTCGCGAGCTCATGAAGTCGCGCCGACAGCTCAATGGCGTTTTCTTTATTCTCATCATCGGGTTTCTCGGCCCGTTGCTTTCATCGTCACTTGAGACATCCGTCGATCGCTATCTCGACGTGCGGGCCCGCCAGCTCCTCAGTGCCGACCTCGCTCTCGCGAACGTGCGCGAGTTTAAAAAAGAAGAGCTCGCGGTGATCGACAAAGTGACAAGCGAGATCAAGCGAGCAAATTCCGCGGAGTTCGTGACGATGGGAAAAGGGCGTGACGTCTCCACGCTCATCGAAATTCAAGCCGTCTCTGAGACGTTTCCCGTCATCGGCTCTTTTCGGTTCTTAGATGGGCACGATGAAATCTCTGCGTCTTCACTCTCGCGCGAAGACATCGCCTGGGTTTTCCCAGAAGTCTTGGCGCAGCTCGGGCTCAAGGAAGGCGATTCACTTTCGGTCGGCGCGTTGAGCGTTCGTATTGCGGGAACGCTGAAAGAGGCCCCTGGCCTTTCCCGCGGAGGCGTGTTTGCTCCGCGAGTTTTCATCGGGCGCAATCGTCTCGAGCGAACGGGCCTCACCGATCTCGGCAGCCAGGCGCAGTATCGCGTCTACCTGCAGCTGCCAGCGGGCGAGTCGCCGAAGATCGCGGGAGCGCGCGCCAAAGAATTGCTGGATAACGATGAGATTAACGTTCGAACTCCCGACGATGCGACGGCGGGTTTCGAGCGTTTCTTCACGTTCTTCAATCTGTATCTTGTCAGCGTTTCGATGATCATCTTTGCGCTCTCGTGGATCAGCTCGTTCTATATCTTGCAAATTTACTTGCAAGAGCGTCTCCGGAATTCGGCGGTTCTTCTCACTTACGGTGCGACGAAAACTCGTGCCCTGACGGTCTCGGCTCTCCAGATTTTCTTCGTGATGCTGACTTCGCTCGTTGTCGCGTCGGTGATCGTCTATTCAGCTCTTTCTTTTGTTCGGCATCCTCTCGCCGATGTCTTGCCTCCAGGGTTCGAGCTCGTGTTCACCGGGCGCGATTTTTTGAAACTTCTCGCAATCTCACTTGCGTCATCGGTTGCGTTTCTTGTGCCGAGCGCGATGAAGATGCGATCGGCTCCGTTAGCTGATTTACTGAATGAAACATCGGTCGGTCTCACTCATCGGCGCACGTTCATCGCTTATTCTCCTCTCGCTCTTGTGTTTATCGCACTCTCGGTTTGGTTGATGAACTCCGCGCGCAACGCGCTCTTGTTGACGGGTGGATTAGTCATCGCGGTCGCGATCGCATACGCGCTGGCTCGCGCCGTGTTTAGAGCGGTCTTTGTTCTGGTTCAGAACAAGCCCGGCGTCGTGCGTTTGATCGCGACCCAGCTTTCGAGATCAAGGTTCGGGACGAATCTTTGTTTCATCACGATTTTGATCGGCACCTTGGTGCTAAATATCGTTCCGCACCTGATGAAATCAGCCGTGCAAGAGATTGAGCCCCTCCAGGGCCGAGATGTGCCGGCCTTATTTTTGTTCAACATCCCGGAGTCGGGGGTCGAACACTTAAAAGCATTTGCGCCTTTGCACCAAATCGAGCTCCGGCATCTCGCGCCGATGATCCAAGCCCGCGTCAAACTTGTAAACGGAAGACCACCTGAGAACGAAATGTTCCAGAAATTTCCGGTGCGTCTGACGTACCGATCGGGGCTGATCCAATCCGAGAAGCTACTTCGCGGGCAGATGCCGTCGACGCCCGTTCGCGAAGGTGAAAAAGTCGCGGTCTCGATCGAAGACGCGTACGCAGACCGCACCGGTCTTCAGCTCGGTGATGATCTGCAGTTCGAAATTCAGGGCGTGCCTGTTGATGCCAAGATCACCAGCGTTCGATCCGTAAAGTGGACCGATTTTAATCCGAACTTCTTTATGGTGCTTCAGC
>CAJYIL010000394.1 GCA_913774795.1 Pseudobdellovibrionaceae bacterium | reverse complement strand
CACGAACACCGCAGCCAAGATCGAACCGGTGATGGAACCCATTCCGCCAAGAACGACCATGATGATCGCATCAACGGATTTCGTGAATCCGAACGTCGATGGGTTCAGGAATTGCGCCGAGTGGGCGAACACCGATCCCGCGATGCCGGCGAAGAACGCCGAGATAACGAACGCACGAACCTTCACACGAGTCGTGTTGATGCCCATCGATTGTGCGGCGATCTCGTCTTCGCGAACCGACAAGAACGCTCGGCCTTGGATCGAGTGAACGAGGCGCCACATGAAAGTGACGGTGACGATGACCCAGAAGCACGCGAGCAAGAAGTTGAGGTAGAACGGCGTGAGAAGCACGTCACCCAACTCAATTTGCGAAGGGCGTGGAATTCCTGAGAGACCACGAGCGCCGCCCACCGCTGGCATGTTGAGAAGCATCACGCGGATGATCTCGCCGAAACCGAGAGTGACGATTGCGAGGTAGTCGCCGCGCAGTCTCAACGATGGAAGACCCACGATGTAGCCTGCAGCCGCTGCGGCTAATCCTCCGGCGATGCCGAACAAGATGAACATGCCGAACGCGGGGTTCGGGAAAACCGCTGTCGAGAGGTAAGCCGACGTGTAAGCGCCAACCGCCATAAAGCCAGCGTGACCGATCGAGAACTGACCCGTGAATCCGTTCACCAAGTTCAAGCTCACCGCGAAGATGATGTTCGCGCACATGTAGAGAAGAACGAGCTGAATGTACTGGTTCGTCGAAACCTCGAGAACTTGTCCCGCGATCGCGAGACCGATCATGACGAGAAGCGGGTAGAGGATGATCGATTTCACGTTGGCCGCGAACGTGCGCGGCTTAGGCTCGATCTCGAGCGGCGGAGTGTTCGTCGATGACTCGTGCGCCTGGGGTGTTTTCTCTTGAGCCATTACACTTTCTCCTGCGTCGGACGACCGAGAAGACCCGCGGGACGGAAGATCAAGATCAAGATGAGAAGACCGAACGCGAACGCATCACGGTAAGTCGACGAAATGTAAGCGACAACCATCTCTTCGCAGAGCCCGAGGATGATGCCGCCCAAAACCGCTCCGCCCAAATTCCCGATGCCACCGAAGACAGCGGCGACGAACGCTTTAATACCGATGAGGGTTCCCATGAGTGGTTCGATCTTCGGGTATTTCATTCCGACGAGCACGGCGCCGACGCCCGCGAGAGATGAACCGATGATGAACGTGATCGAGATAATGCGGTCGACGTTGATGCCCATGAGGCTCGCGACGGTCCAGTTTGTCGAAACCGCGCGCATCGCTTTGCCGGTTTTCGTGTACTGGATCATGTAGGTGAGAACGGCCATGAAGAAGAGCGCAACACCGAGGATCGTGACGTCGAGCAGTCTCAGCTCAGCGGTTCCGAAGTTCATGATGACAGCGTCATTCATGACGTTCGGGAAAACTTTTGGATCAGCGCCGAAGACGATTTGTCCTGCATACTGGAGGAAGAGCGAAACACCGATCGCGGTGATCAGGATGTTGAGCTTCGGAGCCTTTCGGAGTGGGCGATAAGCGAATCGCTCGATCGTCACGCCGAGAACCGAACACACGAACATCGAAGCGCACAATAAAATGACGAGAGTCATTGCTCCAGGGGGGAGCTCGTGGCCCGTGAACTTGGGGATCCATCTCGCGGTGTAATACGCGGCAAACGCGCCGACCATGTACACTTCGGAGTGGGCGAAGTTGATGAGCTGAAGGATCCCGTACACCATCGTGTACCCGAGCGCGATGAGCGCGTAGATCGACCCCAGACTGATACCGTTAATTAAGTGCTGGATGAACTCTTGTGAGAAATCGGACAAATGGGTGCTCCCGTGGAATCGACAGTTAATCCCACGGGACTGTAAAAGGTCAAAGAAAAGGGCCCGTAGGGCCCTGATCTGTCTAGGTTTTTAAGACCTTCTGCCTAATTAAGGGGCGATTGTTGTGACGAAGCGGTTGATGTTGCCATCGACTTTCACGATGACGGCTGGTTTCACCGCATTTCGTTGCGCGTCGATCGTGATTTTGCCGGTCACGCCGTTGAAGTCTTTGGTCTTCGCGATTTCGTCTCGGATTTGCGAAGGCTTCAAGTCCGCCGTGCGAGCCATAGCTTCTACGAGAACTTTTGCAGAGTCGTAACCGAGAGCTGCGAGACCGTCTGGCGTATCGCCGTAACGCTCTTTGTACTTCTTAATGAACTCAACAACGACTGGCTCCGTCGACTCTGTCGTGTAGTGGTTCGAGAAATAGTTGCCGTTGATTGCGGTGCCGCCGATTTCGAAGAGCTTCGATGAATCCCATCCGTCTCCGCCCATCAGCGGAACTGTGAGACCGAGCTGACGAGCTTGGCGCGCGATCAAGCCGACTTCTGTGTAGTAACCCGGAACAAAAACCGCGTCTGGCTTCGCTGCTTTGATCTGTGTGAGCTGAGCTTTAAAATCCATTTCGCCTGATTGGTACGATTGATCGCTCACGATTTCTCCGCCGAGATCTTTGAACTTCTTGATGAAGAAGTCTGCGAGACCGACTGAGTAATCTGACTTTACATCACGGAGAATCGCGACTTTTTTCGCTTTCAAATTCTCTGATGCGAATTTCGCCATGACGGTTCCCTGAAACGGATCGATGAAGCAAACGCGGAAGATATAATCACCGACTTCAGTGACTTTCGGGTTGGTTGATGACGGCGAAATCATCGGAATTTTGTTTTGCTGCGCGATGGGCGCCGCCGCCATGCTTCGCGAAGATGCGACTTCACCAAGAACTGCTGTCACGCCGTTCTGAGTGATGAGACGAGTGACCGCTGCGGCCGCCTCTTCCGATTTGCCTTGGTTGTCGAGTGTGATGAGCTTGATCTGCTTACCTTTGACTCCGCCAGCTTTGTTAACTTCGTCGAGAGCCATTTTGATGCCATTCGAAGTAGAAATACCGAACGTGGCTTCGGAGCCCGTGAGTGAACCGTATTCACCGACCAGGATTTCGTTGGCCGAGGCTTTTTCTGTGCCGCCACCTGCTGCTGTGTCTGACTTACGCGTGCAACCCGATGTGACTGCAAGCGCGAGGACTGCGGTCAAAATGATGTGTTTCATAGTTAGAACTCCTTAGAGTTCTAACTGGTACCTTAGACCGACAGTGTGCGCAACAGTTGAACGAGCTCGTCTTTGACGTGCTTTTTGTGGCCGATGACGTTGTCGAACGGCACAGTGACCACATTGCCTTGGTAAACGCCGACCATCGCGTCGCACTGTCCTTGGCGGAGAGCCTCGACAGCCGCACTGCCAAGACGGCTTGCGAGAATTCGGTCAGCGGCCGTCGGCGAGCCGCCGCGTTGAACGTGACCCAAGATGCAAACTTTTGCGTCGAAGCCCGCTTTTTTGCGAATTTGTTCGGCGAGATCGTAGGCGCGCCCTGGTTTGTGACCTTCGGCGGCAATCAAGATAGACGATTTTTTCCCGCGAGACATGCCGGCTTTGATTCTCTCGATCGCCTGATCAGGAGTGACGGGATTCTCAGGAATGAAAATTTCTTCGGCGCCACCCGCGATGCCGACATCGGTTGCGATGAACCCTGAATCACGACCCATCACTTCGACAATGAACAATCGATCATGACTTGCGGCCGTGTCGCGAATGCGGTCGATCGCCTCGAGCGCAATGTTCACCGCTGTGTCGAAGCCGATCGTTGAGTCAGTGCCGGCGATATCGTTATCGATTGTTCCGGGAACGCCAATGACCGGAAACTGGTGTTCTTTCCAGAGAAGGTGAGCGCCGGTGAATGAACCGTCTCCGCCAATGCAAACCATCGCATCGAGACCTTCAGCGCGCGCGTTGGCGACGGCTTTGGCTCTCACTTCGGCTTTGTGAAATTCGGGAGCTCGCCCTGTCTTTAGCATCGTGCCTCCGCGTTGGATGATGTTCGCCATCGAACGAAGATCGAGCGGCATAAACTCTTTTTCTATGAGCCCGCAGTAGCCTTGGAGAATACCGGTCACTTCGATGTTGTGAGTGATCGCGGTTCTCACGACCGCACGAATCGCTGCGTTCATGCCGGGGGCATCTCCGCCGCTCGTGTAAACTCCGATTTTTTTCAACTCAGTCTTGAAGTGACGCATGGGAGTCGAGCTTAGTCGGTGGCTTTGTGCGCAAACAAGCTGTTTGTCTGGTTGCTTGGGTGTGTTGCCTTTTTCATAACCGTTTCGTCAGCCTATCTGTCTCGCTTTGGGATGCCCGCGCTTCATTTGGCTTAACAATCGACCGAGAAGCCTAAGGTGAATCACGGACTTATCGCTTTCATTCTGGCATTTGCTTTTGCGGCTTCGGCGGCGACGTCGGGCGTGACCTATCAAGGGCGTATTCTAAAGCCCGACGGATCACCGCTGGCGGGTCAATTTACGCAGTTTAAACTCCAGATTCGAACACCCGATGCGCAATCGTGTTTGATGTACGAAGAGGT
>CAJYIL010000393.1 GCA_913774795.1 Pseudobdellovibrionaceae bacterium | reverse complement strand
CTCACGGTCATCGACCCCGAGGACAAAGACCGAGCGATTCTTGATCGCAAAGACATTCCGTTCATTCACAAAGCGCTCACGAAAGAGAACTACGATGAGATTTTGCGTCCGCTTCTGAAAAAAGGAGCGTTCTGCGTGAACCTCTCGGTCGACGTGTCGTCGCTCGATGTGATGAACCTGTGCCGCGATCTCGGCGCATTCTACATCGACACCGTCGTCGAACCCTGGAAAGGCTTTTACTTCGACGATTCGAAAGACGCGGCGTCTCGCACAAACTACGCACTCCGCGAGGAAGTGCTCGCGGAGAAACGTCGTTCGGGCAAAGGAGGAGTGACGGCTCTTTCATGCTGCGGAGCCAACCCTGGCATGGTGTCGTGGTTCGTGAAGCAAGCGCTGGTCAATCTCGCAAATGACATCGGCGTTAAGTACACGAAACCACGCACGCGCGCCGAGTGGGGCCAACTCATGCAGAAGGTCGGCGTCAAAGGCATTCATATCGCGGAGCGCGACACGCAGCGAGGAAAACTCGCGAAACCACTGAACACGTTCGTGAATACGTGGTCGGTTGAAGGCTTCATGAGTGAAGGCGTTCAGCCGGCGGAGCTCGGTTGGGGTACGCACGAGAAGTGGATGCCTGAGAATGCGAAGTCGCACGCTGAGGGAACACAAGCCGCGATCTACCTTGAGCAACCAGGAGCGGCGACAAAAGTGCGCTCGTGGTGCCCGACGGTCGGCCCTCAGTTCGGGCGACTCGTCACGCACAACGAATCCATTTCGATCGCCGACTACTTCACGGTGGGGGAAGGTGCGAAGCCCGAGTTTCGGCCGACGTGTCACTACGCGTATCATCCGGCGAACGATGCCGTCCTGTCGCTCGAAGAGATGTTCGGTCGCGGAGGTGATCCTCAGAGCGAGCATCATATTCTGACCGAGAACGAAATCGTCGACGGAATCGATGAGCTCGGCGTGCTGTTGTACGGTCACGAGAAGAATGCTTACTGGTTTGGCTCGCAGCTTTCGATCGAAGAGACCAGAGCGATTGCGCCAATGCAAAACGCGACGGGGCTTCAGGTGACGTCGGCGATCATGGCCGGCATGGCATGGGCGCTCGAAAATCCGAACGAAGGCATCGTTGAGACCGACGAGATGGATTTCGAGCGGTGCCTCCACTATCAGTTGCCTTACTTGGGTCCGGTCAAAGGCTTCTACACGTCGTGGACGCCGCTTGAAGGTCGCTCGAAATTCTTCAAAGAAGATCTCGATACGACCGACGCTTGGCAATTCAAAAACGTCTTAGTTCGGTAGTTAGAAAGAAGGGCACACTCAAAACGAAGAGATGAGTGTGCCCTTCAAGCTTGTGGCCCAGCCCCCTTAGCGACAGAACGATAGCGCTTTGGTGATCGCCCGAATCTCAGCGAGCTTATTCGTTTTGCGATCGGTTTTGATCACGGCCCAGTACGCTGTTTTCGAAACCGCAATCTTGCCATCTCGTTGGATTTGACGATTTAAAATTCCGATCCCGCACGTCAGATTCGTTTGCGGATCTAGAATCGTACGTCGGAGATCGGTCACGCCGTAAGCTTTGTCTCTCGCAAAATCGAAATCGCACACACCGTTGGCGACGACTCGCTGGTAGTTTCGGCCATCCGAATACGAAAGCTGAAGAAGACCTTCGCTTGCGGTCTGTTTACCGGTCACGGGATCAACGCTCATCGACGTTTCGACCATGCGAGAAGCCGGATTAAAACCCGATTCGTACTTCGTCATCGCCGCAATCAACTGCACCCAGAAGTTGACGCGGTCTTGTGTTCCAAGACGATCGTACATCGGACAAAACGTTTCGATATCGTCAGCACCCTTCAGCAAATCGGGCGCGTACCGAACGATCGCGTCTTGCGCGTAGACCGTCCATTGAGTCGCGTTTGCGTTTTTCCCGTCCCAAAGCGCTTTGAAAGGCGTGGATGAAGACGATGACGGCACCGGTGTTGCGGCCGGTTTCGGCGTTGCCTGAGGTTGAGGCGCAGACGCTGGATCCCGCTTCACATGAAACGGTGCGGGAATACCCAGACCATGGGCGAGCGATGTAAATCCGAATGTGACAACGACGAGAGCGAGAAGTTTGCGCATACCAAACTCTCATTTCAATCACGAAGCCAAGTGTGAGGATGTTTCAAGACGAAACAAGATTCGAATGCGTGAGCGGAACGCGCGTGAATCACTCACGAAATCGGAGAGGGCTCAACAAGCTAAGAAAGTCTGAAACACGCGCAAAGACCGCAGGACTGTCTACGAATCAAAACTGTCGACGGCGAAAACAGAAACCGGAAATTTCCTCCGCGCTGAATCGCTGCGGCATCCTCGCGAGATCGTCCAACAAGCGAACACCGATTCGCATCGACACCCCTGTTCTCAATTTGTTGTCGAAACCGACGACACCAAGTGTGAGCCACCCCTTACATTCGATCTCACAAACCAAGTTTAGCTAGGCAAGGGCATGCGAAAGCTTTAAAACCTGTCGACACGATGAACACGCAAATCAAAATCGCTACTCCCGATCTCGCTCCGCAAATTACACAACTCGTGAACTCGGCGTACCGTGGTGATTCCGGAAAGCAGGGCTGGACAACCGAAGCCGGCATCCTCGAAGGACTACGCACCGATCCGGAGCGCGTGACCAAAGACATCGTCACTCCGGGCAACGTCATTCTCGTGAAGATCGAAGACCAAAAGTTCATCGCGTGCGTGCATCTCGAAAAGAAAAACGACGAGACAGCTTACCTCGGCATGCTCACGACCGCGGTTTCAAGACAAACGCAAGGCACCGGCAAAGAGCTGATGCTCGCAAGCGAAGAGTACGTCAAAAAAATTTGGGGTTGCCGTAAGATAGAAATGACCGTGATCGACTCAAGGCACGAGTTGATCAGTTACTATGTCAGACGGGGTTATGAAATCACGAACGAGAAACGTCCGTTTCCGGCGGATCCAGCCTTCGGAATTCCGAAAGCCGGCCCGCTCGAATTCGTGGTTCTCGAAAAAAATCTTAGTTGATTGACGAGATGTCTTTGAGCTCGGCTTCGAGCTCCGAGATTTTAGCCGTGAGAATGTCACGTGAGTCTTCGTCGCTTGCCGACTCGAGGAGAGCGCGATCGTCCGCGATCTCCTGTCTGATGCTCTCGAGGTATTGCGTAGAGCCCATCGTCTCGATCTCCTCAATCGGCGCCATCGCCGCGTGGGCGGCGAACGAAGACAAGATCATGGTGAGTCCGATCAGAGCCGAGAGAAAGAGCATGATTTTTTTCTTCATTGAATTCTCCTACGTCCAAGGAGCAGTGCGAAGACGATTCCACCGCTAGAACCGATATCCTCGATTTGAGCCGACCACCCGGTAGACAGCGCCGACAAAAAACGAGCCTGCCCGGGCTCCTCGTTCGAGGCGCTTAGAATGCGCTGGATGAGTTGTGATGGGTGAGGGCGGGATCTCAGACGAAATCCCGAAAAGCTTGGAGAGGGGCCAGACACTTCGTAAAAAGTGGCTTAAGAGACGAGCGGCCGATCGGTCGCTGCGTTCGTCTCATCTCTCCCTTGGTATCAAGATATCGAAATTCGGAGGCGAGTTCTTCGCGCCCACGTTTAGAAGTGTTTTAGAGTCTCACAAAGAATTCGGGACGTCGGTCTGGAAAGTCGAGTCGAGTTCGGCTTCAGCTTCGTTAATGACGAGCTGAGGTCGTGCCGCCATCAGATTTGCGATCGCCAGGGTTGACGTGTTGCTCTCGAGAAAAATCTTGATGAGCGCGGTCATCGGAATCGCGATCAAAAACCCGACGCCGCCCCAGAGCCAGCTCCAGAAGAGAAGTCCGATGGCTAAACTAGCCGTATTTATGTTGATGCGTGATCCGATGAAAACCGGCAAGACGAGGTTGTTAAAGATGAAGTGCAGAACGAGAGTGCCGAGGACGACGCCGACATAAGGAAATGCGACTGACGAAGGCAAAACACCGACGGCGATGGGAAACACGATTGCTAACGGCGCTCCCACGAGCGGCAGAATATTCAAAAAGCCCGTGATAATCGCGAGCGGGAGCCAGTTCTCAAAGTTGAGAGCGTAGAACATCAGCGCGTGAGTGATCATGAGACCACCTGCGGTAACCGCGTTCGCCGAGAAGAACGCACGGATCATTTTAGGTAACTCGGAGTTCAAGGTCGGCAGATAAAGATATTCACCCAGCAGCGCGTTGAGAGACTCGACTAAGTTTTCTTTGTCGAAGAGGAAGTAGAACATCAGAAGTGGCACAAAGATCCCGACGCTGACCACCTCAAAGAGTGAGCCGAAACCCGTCAGCATAAACCCCATCCAGGCCGGATAAGCCGAGACGACTTCGACCTTTTGTACCTCGACCGGGTTTGCATGAATCGGAACAAACGCACCGATATCGAAGGCTCCGGCGGTCCGTTGAACATAATCCGCGAGCGAGGCAAGGCGGGGGGACGAAGCGAGATCATTGAGAAGGCTCAAGCCAGAGAGATAGATGAACCAAAGGGCGGCGCCGGTCAGAACAACGAATGTCGAGACGACCAGAGTCGTCGCCCATTGGCGGCGAATTCGGCGATCCACGAGCATCGAGACGACGGGCTCAAACAACATCGCCAAGAAAACGCTTAAGAAAAGCGGAATGAGAACGACTCGGGCAGCAAAAGCGAATCCGACCAGAGACAGGAAGACCGCCCAGCGGAGAACGGTCACGGTCTCGCCTCGGTCGTCGCCGCACTCACCGCAGGACCGCAGTACTGCTGGACCAACAAGTAGACTGACTGGAGGGTGAGGGGCTTTTTGAGCGTCGCGACCGTATTCTTCG
>CAJYIL010000392.1 GCA_913774795.1 Pseudobdellovibrionaceae bacterium | reverse complement strand
CCTCAAGCTCCAGACCGAATCATGCCGAAGAGCTCAGTATGAGACTCAAAAGTATTTCCTTAAGATACAAGCTTTTAGCGGCCTTGACGATCATTCCTCTCGTCGGTTTATCGCTCTTCCTGATGCTTGCGGTGAACATCTTCGAAAAAGATAAGATCGCCTACATTTTCGATTCTTCGCTCTCGGTTTCGAAAACCCGCGCCGCGCGCGTGAACTCCGAAATCAATGGTGTCACTTCGCTCGCGCAAGCGGTTGTCCTATCTTACCGGGCCGACACGAAAAACTTGGCGGAGACGGGCCAGTACTACTTCGAGCGAGAACCAAAATTCGAAGCCTTCCAGATCCACGTCTTGAATCAGCAGACGGGAGCTTACGAGAAGACGGTCGACCTTTCGAAATCCGTGGCCCGTGAATCGTTGGAGTCTGGCGAGTCGTTCAGACACGAGCTCGTCACGCAAGCGCGCGAGAAGGGTCTCGTCGTTCGCAAAGATCCGGTCGGCATGCACGTGTGGTTGGCGGCTCGCTTCGGCGAAGCGGCTGACCCTCAGCACGTGATCGCGCTCACGCTTTTTGATGCAAACGAAGTCGCCGCCGTTTTCGGTGAGCGCGGGGCGTACACGAGCTTCTTGTTGAAGAAGTCGTCGGGTGAACCGGTTTTTTCGTCAGCTGAAAACGTTCGACAGGACTGGGGCCCGAAACAGGTTTGGGCAGACCTCTCGAAGAACAAAATTCCTGAAGGCATCGGTGAGTTGAAATCACCAGAGGGTCGCACGTATTTGGCGTCGTTCGTCGACTCCGGGGTTGGCGATCTCGTCGTCGTCTCGATGGTCGATAAACAAGCGGCATTGAAAGCCATCGACCTCCTCCTGAGAAAATCAGCTCTGTTCTTCTTGGCGGTTCTATCGGCGACGGTGATGATCGCGGTCGTCGCCTCGCGCGGACTGACGTCGACGTTGAGAAACTTGTCGCAAGCGACTCGCGCGATTCAAGACGGGGACTTCACTTCGCGGGTCGATGAAAACGCGGGTGGTGAGATCGGAGTGCTGGCCAAAGGCTTTAACTCCATGGCCTCCGAGATTTCGCGTTTGATGCTCGAGACCGCAGAAAAAGCACGCATGGAATCCGAGCTCGCGACGGCGAAGACGGTTCAAGAGACTCTGTTCCCGGAGCCCAATGCGACTCTCGGCAACGTCTCGATCTCGGGTCATTATACGCCGGCGTCGGAGTGCGGTGGTGACTGGTGGTACTACAACGAAACAGAAGATAAAGTGCACATCTGGATCGGCGATGCGACCGGTCACGGGGCTCCGGCCGCACTGTTGACATCGGCTGCTCGCGCGGTCGCATCGGTTGTCCAACATGATAATCGCTCGGTCAGCGAATCCTTGGGCATTTTGAATCGCGCGATCTGCGAGACGTCAAAAGGCTCGATGATGATGACGTTCTTCTTAGCGTCGATCGACAAGAAGACGGGCGTCATGACGTACGCGAATGCGTCACACGAGCCACCGCTGCTCGTTCACGATTCTGCGAGCGAACCGACGCGTGACGACTTTATTCCGCTGAACGAAGTAAATAATCCGCGTTTAGGTGAGCAGTCGGGTCGTGAGTTTAAAGAACACTCCATCCAACTCGAAGCCGGCGACCGCATCGTCTTCTACACCGATGGCGTGACCGACGTTAAGAATCCCGAATCGAAAACTTGGGGTGAGCGTCGTTTCTTAAAGTCTCTTTCAAGCGAATTGACGGCTCATCCAGAAACTCAGACGGCTCTCGGCGGCGTGGTCGAAAAGCTCTGGGACTTCCGCTCGGCGACTCCGCTCGACGATGATGTGACCCTCA
>CAJYIL010000391.1 GCA_913774795.1 Pseudobdellovibrionaceae bacterium | reverse complement strand
ATGGATTTACGCCGACGACATCACGCCGACGCGCACGCACCTCCAACATGTTCTTTTCGCGGTCGGACTCGACGGGCAAGTCATGGAAGGCTCGCAGCTCAAACACACGGGCGAAGATTGGGAGTTTGAGGCCCCCTACCTCTACGACTTCACGTCGCCGAATACGTGGGCGGTGAAGACAGGCGTTCAATCGGGAACATGGACTCGTAAAATCACGAACCTCGACGACGGTCTTCGTTATCAGTGCGCATCGGCCTTCAAAGCTACGACGGCTTATCCAGAGTGGACATGTAGCGGATACGCGCCGATTCCCGGTCGCGAGACGCGCGATATGGGACGCAAAGATTACGACACTCTTGACCGCGTCACCCGCGTGATTGCTTACGGCAACTCGTGGCTCGAGCGCCAAGACAACGTCAAGACGATCGACAAAGGACAAGGTCGCACTCCGCTCGCTCGTGAAACCGGTAAGAACTGGTACGTTCGTCTTCCGGATTCAGAGTGCGATGCCGCGCGAGCTTTCGTCGAGCCTCGCCATGAGTTCTGGCAGCTCACGCGTGAAGCTTGGGATCAGGTTCTCGTGGGCGATCGTCCTTTCGTTGAAAAAGTCGCAGCACCGGGCACGCCGTCGCGTTACTGGAAAATGTCTGAGCTTGAAGACGACGTCTTAACTCCAAAAGCAGATCTCACGAATCCAACCGTTCGCGCTCAAGTGGTCGCGAAAGTGAAGCAACTCATCCAAGATTTCCGGGCGAACTAAATCCAATGCTCTTATCACTTTTGTTCGCGTCGTTGACGGCGCGAGCTTTCGATTACGTCGATCTCAAAAAACTGGTCACCGATCGCGATCTCCGGAGCGTGGAAGAAACTCTTCCGCTTCTCCCGGAGTCGCTCCGTGCCAACGTCGTGCTCATGCACGAAAGCCGAAGCTTGCAAGCTGCGTCGCCAGAAAAACCGCGTGCGATTCTGTTCAACGACGACGCGTCGATGGTGGTGTCTTACACAAGTGAACGTCGCGGCGGTCAGCGCTTCGAAATCATGACTTACGCCAACGATCATTTTGACGTGAAGACGATTCAATTTGTTCCGGGCGAGCCGGCGCGTATCGATGAGAAGCCTCGCAACTGTTTCGGGTGCCATGGCCGAACGGAGGACGATCTTCGACCGACATGGGACCCAGGCCTTGTTTGGCGGGGAGCCTTTGGTGCGCAAGACGATGCGTTCGATGAATTCGAGGATGAGGCTTATGCCAAGATCTCCGGCGCGGCCTATGCTCCTTTAAAGCTCGCGCGCGAAGAAGATCGAACTTTGCTCGAGTCGCGCCCGAATCTTCGGTTAGGGCTTTTGCTTATGCGACAACAGGTTGGTCGCGTCATTCGTTTGGCCGGTCCTGGGCTGCTGAAAAAGCTTTGCGCAGGTCCCACGAAGCCACTCAACATCATCCCGGATCTCACGCGATTCTTGCCTTCGATCTACGGCGACGAGTTCACTCAAGAATTTATCGTCAAAGAAGCGCCGTCATTGGCCTCCACGCTCGCAGTTTTGATGGAGGCCGGAGTCGATCTCGATGAGGTGCCGCTGACCGCCGAGCGACAGACGAGCGCAGTCTTTGACGGAAGTTTTCCGTTCCGGAATTTACTCTTCGCTGAACTCGCGAGGCGAAAAGGTGCAGCTGTAAAATCAACATCGCTGATGGAGAGCTCACTTCGTTTTCGCCGATCTCCCGCTTTAGAAGCGGTTGACCGGGCCGGCATGGCGTTAAGCGAGAACCAAATTGCAGCGCTCTGCCAGATGTGAACTTTCAAACAACATGGGAGTGCCGTCTCGACAGCTCACACTAGTGCCTTTAAACTGAGCGTAACGTATCTAGTTACTTTGATGTGGAGTCATGGCTCAGCTTAAAGGATTAGCAATTTTGGTCGTCGAGGATGTCACCGACAATCAAGACCTCTTTCGTTTCTTTCTTGAAGCGGCGGGAGCGAGGGTCGAGATTGCCGTGAACGGGCAGCAAGCTCTTGAAAGAGCTTCAGATAAGTATGACGTCATCCTCATGGACATCCAGATGCCGATCCTCGACGGTCTTTCGGCAACGCGCGAACTCCGCGTGAGAGGCCTAAGTGTTCCGATCATCGCTTTGACGGCCCACGCGATGCCGGAGGAAGTTGCGAAATCGATCGCTGCGGGCTGCGTTGACCACGTCGCCAAGCCCGTGTCATCAGCCACTCTGGTCAAAGCGATTTCCAAGGCCGTTGGCCGCGTCACCGCCTAAATTAAAATGAGTTATTCGTATCGAAGTGCTTCGATCGGATTTAGATTCGAGGCCTTGCGAGCGGGATAAATTCCGAAGATCACGCCAACACCTGCCGAAAACAAAAACGAAAGCATCACCGACCCGAGCGAGACACTCGTGGCCCAACCCAATGCACCGGCGACCGCGATGGTAATGAGCCAACCGATGACAATACCGATCGAGCCGCCCACGGCGCTTACAACGACCGATTCAATTAAAAATTGAAGCAAGATATCCGAAGGTCTTGCGCCAACGGCTTTTCTGAGTCCGATCTCACGAGTGCGTTCAGTGACCGACACCAACATGATGTTCATGATTCCCACGCCGCCGACCAAGAGTGAAATGGCGGCAATCGACGCGAGAAGCATCGACATGGTCTTCGATGAAGATGAAACGGCCGCTTGAATGTCAGCCATGTTGAACACGTTGAACGCTTCGGTTCCTTGCGAGGCGGCCACCTTGTGCCGCGACTCCATCATGGCGATCATCGCATCGGAGGCGCCGTCCATGTCGGTCCCGGGCTGCATCTCGACTTCGACCGAGTCGAGCGCTGTCTTACCCATCAAGCGATACATCGCCGTGAGAACCGGAACGATGATCTGATCATCTTGATCGCGAAATCCGCTGGCGCCTTTTGCTGGTAAAACGCCGATCACTTGAAAGTTCACTTTGTTGATCTTGATCATTTCTCCGATCGGAGAAACACCTTCGCCGAAAAGCTCACGCACGAGAGTCGTGCCGATGACGGCGACGCGAGCGCGTTTTTGGTTTTCGTCTTCAGTGAAGAAGCGGCCTGTCTGCGGCGTTGAGGCATGCATGGATTCATATGACGGCCCCGCTCCGGTGACCGACGTGTTCCAGTTCTTCGAGAGGTACTGCACTTGCCCGCGGCCGCTCACCGACGGCGATACGGCTTTCACTCCGGGTAGCTCAGTCTCAATTTGTCGAGCATCGTCGATCATCACGCGAATGCGCGCGCCGCTTTCTTGCGCGACGCCTCCGGCTCGCGCATTTCCTGAGCGAAGCACCAGAAGGTTTGAGCCAAGCGACGAGAGTTGCGATTTGATGGCCTCTTGTGCGCCTTGGCCGATTGCGAGCATGGCAACCACGGCCGCGACGCCGATCAAAATGCCGAGCATTGAAAGCCCGGTCCGTACCTTGTTTGATCCGAGAGTTTTAAAGCCCTGGCGCAAGTGTTCACCGACTTGCCGAAGCCGAAAGAGTCGGTCGTGCACGGAACCGTCTTCTTTAACGGTTTCAGGGCGAGCGGGGAGAGGTTGCAGGCGCTCGTCCGAAGAGACGACACCGTCCCTCATGCGGATTCTGCGCTTGGCCTGCGCGCCGATTTCGTCTTCGTGGGTGACGACGATGACCGTAATGCCTTCCGCATTTAAGCGCTTCAAAATTCCCATGATTTCTTCTTCGGATTTTGAATCAAGGTTGCCCGTCGGTTCATCGGCTAAGATGACACGCGGCTGATTGATGAGCGATCGCGCAATCGCCACGCGCTGCTGTTGGCCCCCTGAGAGTTCGTTGGTTCTGTGCCCCACGCGGTGACCGAGACCGACATCCTGCAAAAGCTTTTCGGCAAGAACGAAGTCGGGTCGCGCTTGCGAATAGAGTTCAGGCATCGCGACATTTTCAAGTGCCGTTTGCCGGGGGAGTAAGTTGAATTGCTGAAAAATGAACCCGATTTCGCTTCGGCGCAGAATCGCGAGATCCTCTTCGGTGAGGCCGGAGACTTCGCGCCCGTTGACTCGATACGAGCCGCTCGACGGGCTATCGAGCAAACCCATGAGATGCATCAATGTCGATTTGCCCGAGCCTGAGGGCCCCATAATCGCGACGAAATCGCCGTCTTCGATCGTGATCGATACGTCTTTGAGCGCGTGAACGACCGTGTCGCCCATCTTGTAAGATTTCGTGACGTTTTTGATCTCAAGCATAGTTAGTGCGGAGAACCACCGCCTCCACTTTGTTTGCGTTTTCCCGAAGGACGAGAAGGCATGAAAGGGTTTGTTCCTAGCTCTCCCGCTGATGTCGACGCTTGGATCATCAAAACCGGAGCGCCTTCACTCAAACCGCTGATGATCTCGGTGTGCTTGCCATCGGTCATGCCGGTTTGAACTTCAACGATCTTCGACTGATCATCGCTCGTTTGACCCGGGATCAGGACCACTGTCTTGCTGTCCCGAATTTTGATGGCTTCGGTCGGGATGGCGACGACATCCGTTTTCTTCGAGATCTCGAATGTCACGTTAGCGGTCATCCCGCTTCGCATGAATTTCGGAACATCGTCAGGCAACACATCAACCGGGTACGTCGTCACGTTGTTGGTCGTCTTGGCGTCGTAGGCGATGCGGTACACTTTTCCGCGGATCGTTTGGTTCGGGTAGGCATCGAGCACGATGTCGGCGACTTGGTCTTTATGAACTTGCGCAATGTCGGTCTCATCGACCAGGGCTTCAACCATCAGGCGATCCGACATCGCGAACAAAACATCGGTGGTCGCAAAGGCCTGGCCGGGCTCGATCGCGCGCAAAATAATTTCTCCGCTGATCGGCGCTAAAATCGGAATCGGTCGTTGAAGCTCTTCCCATTTGGCCAGTTCCTCCGGTCCGCGGTCGCGCGCGGCATCGAGAAGGGCCGCTCGTTCGGTCGACGACGTTAGAGCGAGAACTTGGTTCTTGCGAACTTTGTCGCCTTCGTTCACCAAAACTTTTTCGGCGCGGCCCGCGATGGGAGATTTGATATCGACACGAGTGACGGGCTTCACGGTCCCGGTCGAGAGAATGGTGTTCGCGATCGTCATTCGTTCGGCCTTGACCGAACGGTAAGTCACTTTCGATTTTTGCGACGAGCGATATTTGTAGAAACCGAATGCGGCTCCCGCAATGACGATCAGAGTGATAATGACGAAGGTACGGCGTTTCATTCGAAGAATCCTTGCCCCTGCGCTTGTTCCCAGTTGGCTTCAGCGGCGACGCGGTTGTTTTGGCTTGTGAGGGCGTTTCGTTGACGAGTGACTAAATCCGATTCGATCAAATCCCATTCCTGGAAGCTGATGAGTCCCGTGTTGTACTGACTGCGCGCAATCTTCGCGCGCGTTTCGGCGGCCGTGACAAACGATTGCGCGACGTTTTCTTGCTCGACCGCTTCGACAAACGAGTTGTAAGCCTGACGAAGCGACACGATTTTCGATCGCAAAGCGGAAAGACGCGAAGCTTCAGCCGAGACAGCGGCAGATTGAGCCGCCCGCATTCCGTAGTAAGCTCGGCCGCCTTGAAAGAGCGGAATCGTCAACCCCAGTGCGACGGCACCTTGGTCGTTTTGCGGCAAAAACTGATTTCCGAAGCGGCCCGCCGATGCGGTGAGATCGAGTGACGGGAGAAGCGAGCTTCTCGCGACGCGCACATTTTCTTCAGCCGCTTGCGCGTTTGCCAGCGCTTGTCGGAGTTCTGGAGCTTGCGATGCGAGCCCTTCGAAATCCACTTTCAATGGCGGAACACCCACGGGCACCACGCCCGCGACTCCGCCGAACTTGAATGATTCATCACCGAGGACGCGTGCAAGAGAGAGCCTTGCGGCTTCGACAGAGTTGGCCGCGACGAGACGGTCGAGGCGCGCTTGATTCAAATTGGCTTGAGAGAGCAAAACGTTTCCTTTGTTTTCTCGGCCGCCTTCGAAGCGAAGCGTGACGAGCTCAAGATTGGTTTGCCGACGCGCGATGATGTCATCTTGGAGGAGAACGAAGCGCTCGTAGATCACAAGGTTTTGAAACGACGTTTTCAATTGTGCGCTGACTTGAGCTTGCGTGAGATCGTAAGAGGCTTTCGCAGCATCGAGAAGTTTGCGCGCTTGATCCACTCGCGCTTTATCTCCGAAGCCGCGAAACAAATTCTGGGAAAGATTCAGTCGGGCGGAATCGGTGTCGTCATCCGCTCGGTCGTAGGTATTCGATTTTTGAACGCTCGCGGTTGCGGTGACGGTCGGAAGAAACAAACCCCAGGCCGTATTCACGTTGTCATGTGATTGTTCGATAGACGCCCTCGAGGCATTGAGGTCGGCGTTTCCCTGACGAACGAGTCCGATGGCCTGATCCCAAGACAAGAGAGAGGCCGTCGGCGATGGAGTCGCGGTCGGCGCAACCGGCACTTTTGCTGGTGGATGCGTCAGCGTCGTCGCTTTCGAATGCGCATCGGCGCCGGGGTTCGTCTTTGTCTTGCCGTGAGCGAGCGGCGCCATGAGAAGAGTGAGTGTCAGTGAGATGTGCCAAGTTGCCATAATCTTGCTCCAGCCCTGACTATCGTATTCGAACTTCGACCAATTGTGGAAAGAACTCTTTCGAGCCCCGAAGTTCGGCTTTTGCCTTGATTCGAGACGAGTCGTTCAAGAAACCTTCATGCGGGCGTCACACGAGGTGTGAGAGATTCATCTCGATAGGATGACTATGCACTCTCAATACGACACTCAGCACCTCATTTCGATCCGTAAGTTCAGTCACGACATTCACGATCTTCAGAAAGACATGCGAATCCTCAATGCGGTTCGTTGGCCCGAAGACGCCGCCCGCAAATTCCTGAATCAGAAAGGGCGCCCGACAAAGTCGAGCATTCGTGTCGACTACTCCGAAACGCGCGAGTCTTTCTCGGTGAGCGAGAAACAGCGCTCGATCGCGAAGCTACGCAAACGCGCGGTCAAACTTTTCGAAACGCAAAATCCCGACATGCTTTTCATCTTCAACGAAATGTTGAATGACCTCGATAACGTGAGCGAGCTCTTGGCCACGGTCGGAACCTCGCGCTTCGGCGAAGTGAGCGCAAGCCTCTACGGCTCGATCGAGCGCCCGCTCGAGAACACGGATCTCTCGATTCTCCAGATCGCCGAACGATTCGGAAAAAATCTGGAGCGTTTGAGCGGCGAAGACTCAGAGCGAATGTTCCCGAAAATTCTGCGCGCGGAGGGCTTAGCCGCGCTGTTGCGCCAACGTCTTCAAGAGGCGCATCTGATCGAGGCGATCAAAGTCAAAGTCGTCGACGACCTGGTGGCCGATGCGGCCGCAGGATCTCACTACGTGAAGATTCGTCGCGATGCGAAGTTTTCGATCAAAGACGTCGACGTTCTTCTCTACCACGAGATCTTCACTCACATCGTCACTGCGTTGAACGGGCGCGCGCAAAAGTATGCAACTTGGTTGAAGTTCGATTCTCCGCGCTGCTCGAGCACACAAGAGGGCCTTGCGGTTTTTCTCGAGATGTTTGCGGGTAAGACGTATCCGCGTCGCTTGCGTCGAATCATCGACCGCATTTTGCTTCTCGGGCAAATTCAAGCGGGCGAGTCTCCGGGCCATATGTACGACAGTCTCCGGGAGATGCGTTACTCGCATCACGAATCGCTGAATCTAATCATGCGTGCGCTGCGAGGATGTGATCCGGAGTCACGTCAGCCATTCACGAAAGACATCAGCTATCTCAAAGGCCTCGTCGAATGTTTCAACTTCATTCAAGCCAACTTAGCTGATTCTCAGGCCGACAACATCCAAGCTTTGTTCTGCGGGAAACTTCAGTTGAAGGAAGTGCCTGCCTTGGTGCGCCTCACGGAGGCCGGAGTTATTCAGTCTCCACGCTGGGTGCCGACTCATTTTCTTGATGTCGACTCAATGGTCGGTTGGTTTGCCTACGTGGGTGCGCTGGGAATGATTCGCAGCCCTGAGCTTCAGAGCGCGTACCGAGCGCAGAACGGAAAACGGGCAGCTCACACGCAGGAGCAGGGAGCCGACACGCGCCCGAAATCGGCGCGGCACGAAGGCGCGATTCACGCGAAAGGTGGCGCAACCATCACGAAGGTGAAGCGCACGAGCGCCGAGCTTCGAGCTGAATCAAAAACGCCTTCGCCTCAAGCCCGCCGGCAAACCCGGTCAAGCGGCCGCTCGAGCCGATCACTCGGTGACAAGGCACGATAATCGAAAGCGGATTGCGCCCGTTGGCAGCGCCGACGGCTCGCACAGCCTTTGGATGCTCGAGGTTCGCGGCGATTTGTGAGTAGCTGCGAGTTTCGCCGTAGGGAATTTTCTCGAGCTCAAGCCAAACTCGCTTCTGAAACTCGGTGCCCTCGGGTGCGAGCGGAAGATCGAAACTCGTTCGCGCACCCGCGAAGTACTCTCGCAGTTGTCGCTCAGCTTCCTTCAGGGTTGCATCTTCGGATTCATGACGGAGCGGGGTGAGCGCAACGCGATCCGGCCGCTCTTTCTCCCACAGCACTGCCGCTAATCCTTGAGTGCTCGCAACGAGCGTGAGATTGCCAACGGGCGACGGCAGTTCTTTGTAAACAAACATGCGATGATTCTACCTCGAATCTGAGGCGACTTCTCGCCAGAATCGGACGCGATCGATCTGTCAGGCCTTTCCCTGCCAAGCGAAGCCCAGGAGCCCAACGCCGGCAGGAGCGCCCCCGGCGCGACGCGACCGAAGCAACGCAAAATCTCCGCACGCCGTGCGGAAGTCGGGGCCCCGCGCTAAAGCGTGGGGAGCAAGCAACCATCTTTTGAAATTGGGGAACCAGTAAAGGTGACCACAACTGTGGTCTAAAAAGATGGTGCGCGGGACTGGACTTGAACCAGCATGGTGTTACCCGCTAGCACCTCAAGCTAGTGCGTCTACCAATTTCGCCACCCGCGCACGACAAACAAGGGATACAAAGCCACAGTATAAGCGTGCCTTTGATGAGGTCCAAATCTTTTCCATCGAAGACTGGCCTCCTGTCAACATTCGCAATGTGTATGATCAAAAAAGAGGCGAGCGAGTCTGGGCGTGGGACGCGATCAAACGCACACAAAGCTGGGATCAATTGTGTTGAGACCTACACTTTGGTGAACCCTTTCTCAGATTTCGTTAACCGGAAAAGCCCGGCGAAACGTCGTAAGAATAAGAGAACGGCAAGCGCGTTCCATGCTCTCGGCGATGGATTGCTAAGGCGCGGAACGAGCGAAGCCACCTCTCTTCTAAAAACGCCCGATGGATTGGGCGGAGGGGCAAAAAGTGGGGCTCAAGGAATTAGAGCAGCTCACAAGTGAACTCGGGGAGCTCGAGGTCCTACTCAGGGCTGAGAACAGACCGCTAGCTCGACGGGTGATCATGGAGCGGGTGCA
>CAJYIL010000390.1 GCA_913774795.1 Pseudobdellovibrionaceae bacterium | reverse complement strand
TGTCGCTCAACTCTTGAAAGCATTCGGCGCAAAAGCGTTCGACGTTGATTCGTCGACGACGACCAACATTCCGGCGGGCCTTGCGCGCTCGACTCCGTACCTCACGCACCCGACGTTCAACAGCTATCACAGCGAAACCGAAATGCTTCGCTACTTGACTCGTCTTCAATCGAAAGACCTGTCGCTGGCACACTCGATGATTCCGCTTGGGTCGTGCACGATGAAGTTGAACGCGACCGCCGAGATGATTCCCGTCACGTGGCCTGAGTTCGGTTCGCTTCACCCGTTTGCGCCGATGGATCAAGCGAAAGGCTCGCTCGGTCTCATCCACGAACTCGAAGGCTTCTTGTGCGAAGTCACCGGCTTCGATGCCGTAAGTGTTCAGCCAAATTCCGGAGCGGCCGGAGAATACGCGGGCCTCCTCGCGATTCGCGATTACCACCGCTCGAAAGGCAACTCCCACCGCACGGTCTGTTTGATTCCGGCCAGTGCGCACGGAACAAACCCGGCTTCGGCCGCGATGGCGGGCATGAAAGTCGTCGTCGTGAAATCCGATAGCGAAGGCAACGTCGACGTCGCGGATTTAAAAGCTCGCGCACAAGAGCACGCGCAAAACTTAGCGGCTCTCATGATCACCTACCCATCGACTCACGGTGTGTTTGAAGAAGCGATCAAAGAGATTTGCGAGATCGTTCACGCCAACGGCGGCCAAGTCTACATGGACGGCGCCAACTTCAACGCGCTCGTCGGCCTCTCTCGCCCAGGCGATTTTGGCCCTGACGTGAGCCATTTGAATTTGCACAAGACGTTCTGTATCCCGCACGGCGGAGGCGGACCTGGCGTGGGCCCGATCGGCGTGAAGAGTCACTTGAAGGCGTTCTTGCCCGGTACGTCGACCGTCAAGGGCACGGGCTTACGTGACGGCGTCAGCGCCGTGGCCTCGGCCCCTTTCGGCTCGGCCTCGATTCTTCCGATTTCGTGGGCCTACATCACGATGATGGGCCGCGATGGTTTGAAGCGCGCAACCGAAATCGCGATCTTGAACGCCAACTACATCGCAAAACGTCTCGAAGGCCACTACTCGATTCTCTACCGCGGTAAAAACGGGCGCGTCGCGCACGAGACGATTCTCGACTTGCGACCGCTGAAAGCATTCGCCGAAGTTGAAGACGTCGCAAAACGGCTGATCGATTACGGCTTCCACGCACCGACGATGTCTTGGCCGGTCGTGGGAACTCTCATGATCGAGCCGACCGAGTCCGAATCTAAAGCCGAACTCGATCGTTTCTGCGATGCCATGATCGCGATTCGCGAAGAGATTCGCGATATTGAGTCGGGCAAGCTCGATAAGGAGAATAATCCATTGAAACACGCACCGCATACCATCTCGGTGGCGACAATGGACACATGGGATCGTCCTTATTCCCGTGAACGCGCCGTCTTCCCTCTTCCTTGGGTGAAAGAGCGAAAGTTCTGGCCAGCGGTCGCGCGAATCAACAACCCGTACGGCGACAAGAACTTCGTTTGTTCGTGCCCGCCGATCGAATCTTACCAGTAAGGAGTTGTTTATGCGTTCGGGTGTTAAAGTGGTTGCGCTTCTTGTTTCGGTCATGACTCTGGCGATTCTCTCGCAAGCCCACGCCGAAACCACGCGACACACCCGAAC
>CAJYIL010000389.1 GCA_913774795.1 Pseudobdellovibrionaceae bacterium | reverse complement strand
GATAAATGGCAGTTGGCTTGCTCTCTAAAATGGGGAGAGAGTCCTTGGGGTCAGTTTGCCTAAGGGATGCAATGGAATGAAGGAGGGGTTCTTCATGCTGTTCAAGACTACGTTTAAAACGTTCGCGTTCACGATCGCGTTCATGTTCACGGTCCACGTTCAAGCACTCGCGGATGCGCGACCCGTCGCCGTGCTCGTGCCGGGCTTTTTTAATTCGCTCGCTGTCGGTTACGTGAAGGTCAACCCGGGCGTTTCGATCTCGCCTTATTTCTCGCACGATATCGTTAGAGCTTTTGAAGCCAATGGGGTGGAAGCCGTTGTCGTCAACACGCTGAGCCCGGTTGGCACTCTCGAAGACAATGGCGAGCGGTTGATTAAGTTCCTCGATGTGCTTGAAGCGAATCCTCGGTACACGGGGCGGCCGCTCCATCTTGTTGGTCATAGCGCGGGTGGACTCTACTCCTTCTACGCGATCGCGAAGCGTCCGAACATCGGCGTGAAATCGCTGACGACTCTTTCGACTCCCTTTGCCGGGGCGGAGTTGGCCGCAACCCTCGCGAAGCGAGTGCCGGGACTCGAAGCGGCCGTCAACTTGATGGATCTTCGCTCGCTTCCGCAACTCAAGCCCGACAACGTCGCGCGCTTCATCGCGCAGTTCGATCTCCCGAAAAACTTCGTGATCAAGGTTTTCGCCGGTCACCAAACGTTCGGGATCGACGTCACGAACGCGAAGAATCTTTCGTGGCCGATGGCGACCATGAGCACGCTGATCGGCAAACCCTCTGACGGAATCGTAAGTGTCGACTCTGCGTACGCGACCGGCATTCTGACTCGCACGCAAGGGGCTCTGCCGATTCAAAAAGGGAAGAACCTCATTCCGCTCGAACACTGGGAACAAGTTCTCGATGCGCGCGTTTTTGGCCTTCTTGGAATTCGCAATCCGTCGTTTATTCGCGATCAGCAAACGGCTTTCTACGGTTCGCTGGCGCGCAACTTGTCGACAACAAAGTAGCCAGACGAAGATCTAAACCGCTCGGACAAACGCCTAGCTCAGCGCAAGTAAACTTCACTTGGTCTCGTCTAGAACCGTTCGAGTTTATTGAAGCCATCACGGAGCCCGCTGACAATAAAGTCTGAGGGCCACACATGAAATTCAGAACTTCACGCGTCTTCGCGGTCGCAACGATCGCGTTTTTTCTTTTCGGCTGCGTTCACACGCGAACAGTCGATCTTTCACAAACGGATCGAGAGCCGGCTGCTGCCGCTTCTGGCAATCTCTTCGGAACAGAGAATCCGGTCTCCCAAGTGAATTGGCGCGCGGTTTTCGCTGAACTTATCGCCAAAAACATTCGCCAAAATATCGGTAACGACGAGAAGGCGGCTCAGCTCGCGTCTCGCTCAATGTATTACGCCGACCAAGGATTTCAGCAAACCTCGCAAGCCATCTTGAACTCGCGAAGTTCGGAAGAAGCATTCGTGAAGCGCGAGACGATTCTCGGCATGACTCGCCAAAAATATGCTGGTCTCTTCCAAGGTCAAACTCTCAAATCACTGCCGACCACAGATCTCGTTAGCGTTCTCATGACGCCTCAGCAGCCGACCACGAATTATTTTGATTCGGCGCACGGCCGCGCAGTATCGCAAGCGTTGAAGAACTACGTTTTCCTCGTTCTGCCAGGCTTCGCCTCGCACACGATTGCCGATTACACGTGGCCTGAGATCGTGAAACAAGCGAACGCTCACCAAGGGCGTGAAGAGATTCGCATCGGTCTTCCGAAAGATGATCCCAATCTCCGCACCGCTTATCTTCAGTTCTATTCAAAAGGGGATAACGGCTTCGACGTGATTCACCCGATGGGTTATGAGCTCGGCTATTCGATGGGTCGCGACGCGGCTTCAGCGAAAGAACTTGCGAAGTGGCTGACGGGCTTCAAATCGCTTCCGCGCTTCAAAGACAAACGTATCATCATTCTCGGATACTCCAAGGGCG
>CAJYIL010000388.1 GCA_913774795.1 Pseudobdellovibrionaceae bacterium | reverse complement strand
GCTCAACAAATTCGTTTTCGAAATGCAATACACCCCGAAAGATGCGACTACACAAAACGAGCGCGTAAACCTGAAAATGGACGGCCAGTGGGTGCCGTTTGACGTCTGCGATTAAGCCTTCGCGTTTTTGAGCGCATCCCACTCAGCGAAGAAAGTTTCGGCGTCGAGAGGTTTTAAGATCGATTCGGGCGGAGGAGAAACGTACTCCGCCTCAACTCCATCCCATCCGATGAACTTGCGAACGGCTCCTTCGCGAGCGACTTCGAAGTTCGGAACATACGCGGCCTTCCCGCCTCCGTCCGGAATATCCAGCGAAAGATTCGGCATCGCCAATCCCGATAATGAGCCCCAAAGCTCACGCTGAATCGCCAACGAATCTTCAACCGATGTGCGCAAGTGGTCGGTGCCTTCTGAAGGATCACACTGGAACATGTAATAAGGTTTCACGCGCAAGTAGAGCAGGCGTCGCGACAGCGCTTGAATGATCGCAGGGTGATTGTTCACTCCGTTTAACAGCACCAACTGATTGAACATCGGTGTACCGTGATCGGCGAGTAAGCGTAGGCCGGCTGCCGCTTCCGCCGTCAACTCACGCGGATGATTGAAGTGAGTCATCAAATAAACGGGCTGATGCTTTTGCAACACGCGCGCTAACGAAGGCGTGACACGCATCGGACACACGACCGGCATGCGCGAACCAATGCGAATAATCTCGACGTGATCGATCGCGCGCAAGTCTGAAAGCACGCGGTCGAGAACGGCATCACCCAAAGTCAAAGGGTCGCCGCCCGACAAGATCACTTCGCGCAAACCTTTGCGTGAGCGAATGTAATCGAGAGCTTTCTCGTAATCGGCCGATCTCACGAACGCTTCGTCTTGTCCCGTGAAGTGCTTGCGCGTGCAGTAGCGGCAGTATACCGAGCACGTGTCGGTCACCAAGAAAAGCAAACGATCGGGGTAGCGGTGAATGATTCGCGGAGCCGGATTGTTTCGCTTCTCGCCCAAAGGATCGAGCATCGACTGTCGGCCGTGCGCAAGTTCACTTGCGGTCGGCATGAGTATTCTCCGCACGGGATCCATGGCGACTGATTTCGAAGCCAAAGACGCATAGTAAGGAGTCGTGCGGATTTGGAAGACCTTGCCTCCGCCCGAAAAGCCCTCGAACTCTTCGCGCGAGAGCTCAAAGCCCGCTTTCACGAAGTCAGCCTCCGTCTTGAGCGAATGACGGAGCTGCCACGCCCAATCGTTCCACTCCTCTCGAGTGACGCCAGCCGGAATCTGTGAGGGTTCAAAGACAAACTTCATGCGCTCCCACGTGTAGCAGGTGCCGAGATTCGACGCAAATGCGGGCCTGCAGGCTGTTTACGAGATCGACGATCGTAAGTCCGCGATTCCTGATGTGCGTTCTCATTGTGAAACACGGCCATGTCAGGCGGAGAAACACGCGTCGAACTTTCAGGCACTCCGCCAATCGAAGAATTTCAACGACTTACGACTTGGCCCCCTCAGGCGCGATCCTTGGATTCCTAGACAGTAACCCAAGATGGGTCTTTTAGGAGGATCTTATGAAACCAACGAATAAGCAGACAGCTCTCAAAGCTTCTCTGTTCATGATTTTGGCCGCGAATGTTTCGTGGCAGACGTCGAAGTCTCTCAACCTGGTCTCAAACCAGACGTTGCACACAACTGAACTCGCACGCGTCAGTGAAACTGCGCAAGCAAGAGGTTCAGTCCCGGGCCGCTCAGGTGGCATGACTGCCCCAGCCACTCTCCCAGTTGTGAAAGTCGAATCAGCTCCTGTCGCCGCTACGGGAACGAAAATCGATGGCGCCATCGGCGCCGCGAATCTCTCGATTCGTGAGAAGTACGTCGACCAAAAAATCTGCTCGTTGGACTTCAAGATCCACTTCATTCAACAAACAAACGCCGCGAGCGGTAAACAAATCGTTCACGCCTACGTTCGTCAGGTGAACCCAGACCGCACATTCGACGGATTGAAACAAGAAGGCACATTCGCCGATCTCGTCGGCTCAGAAGCTAAACGAGACGCATGGCTCGACCTGATCACTGAGAGCACTGAAGCTCGTTTGAAGCGCGAAGGCAAATCATGTGACGGCAGCGGCCCGATCGTTGACCGCCGTGACGACCGCTCAGCGCAAGAAGATCCGGATCAAGCTCGTATCGAACGCGGCCGTCGCAACTGCACACTCGATGATGATGGTGAAGCTCTTCGTAACTCAGACCGCATGTCTTGCAACCTTCAGCGCCTGGCGTCGATCGATCTCGAAGCTTCATCGGATGAAGACCGCGAAGACCGTGACGACCGCGGAAACCGCCGTCGCCGTGACTCGGCGAGCGAAGGTATCCGTGAAGTTCAAGATGCCCTCGAGCCTTTGAAGAATTCGATTCGCCAACTTGTTTTGAGCAACAACTCGAAACGCCGCTCAGATGGCAATCGCTTGATGACACGAGTTCTCTCCGCGCTCTCGAAAGTGCGCAGTACAGCTGGTACTTCGTCAGACGAACGTGCAATGACGAAGATCATCGACAATCTCGACAAAGCGTACACTCTCGGCCAACGCGTCGACTCGATCGCGGATGAAAAAGCAGATTCGTTCGCGGCGATGGATGACAAGATCTCTGACTTGAACTTGCGTGCGATGTCGACGCAGAACCCTTACGAGCGCTTCAACCTCCAACGCCAAGCTTCGTACTGGAACCAGTACCGCGCGCAAGAAGTGAACAAGCTCGCTTACAACAGCGATTACTTGAAGCTCCGTGCTTACCAACAATCGGGACTTCTCGATCAAGGTGAGTTCGCTGACTTCACATCAGACTTCAACGCTCTCGCGCAAACTGGTCAGATGATGTCTTCATCGGGCACTTCTGCTCCGAGCGATGTCTTGAACGGCCGCTCGAATATCGGTGATTCACGTGCCGGTGGCGCAGGCCTCCCGACTTATCCGCAAATCAACTACCAACAGCTCGGTCTCAACAACCCAGGCGTTGTCGGTGGTCAGCAACCGATGTTCCCTTCGACGACAGGTTACCCGCAAACTTCGGGCTACCCTGTGACGACAGGTTTCCCGCAACAGCAGTACCAAACGATGCCGATGGCGCAGCCGATGTACCAGTCGCAGCCGATGATGCAGCCGATGCAGTCTCAGACAATGCCGATGACCCAGAACTTCGGAACTTTCCCGATGCAGTCGGTAGGTCCGAGCTTCTACAACCCATCGATGATGTCGCAGCCGATGCGTCTGTAAACTAAATCTGATTGTCCCTGTTTCGTAAGACTCCCGGCGCCATGGTTGGCGCCGTTTTTCGTTCTGAGCCATTCCGTTCCGGAATAAAACCTATGAATTCTATCTGCTTTTAGAATAGGCAGCCCGAGAGTAGAAATGCGCAACCCCTCTGACTGGAGATTTGCGAATGAAACTCTTGATCGCCGCCCTCTTCGCTCTCGTTGCGACACCGGCCCACGCACACGCCCGTGCGACATCGGAATACACAAGCCTCGATGACTGCAAAACAATCGCGTCGTCTGAGAACGACCCCAACGCTGAAATCGATTTCTTCTCGTCAATTTGTAAAGGCCGCGATGGTTACCGCGTTTCATACGATGGAGGTGATTCGCGCAGTTGGATCGGCCTCCTAGCAAAAGGTGATCGCATCAGCGAATCCGGAAACAGCTGGCTGTCGCTTGACGAAAAGCAGGGTTTCTTCCCGAACATCGCAGGCCTTAAACTTGAGTGGCGCTACCATGATGACGTGCTTCGCGCATTGATCGTACGCACATCCGGTAATGACCCTGAGACCGATGAGCCTCGTGAGCACCTCACAGTCATTCGCGTTGAACCAAAACGCGCTGGCCACGGCTGCGTCATCGCAGTCATCAACGCTCGCCGTACCGATGCGAATGCTCGCGCCCGGGCGGCTGCTGACTCGTCGTTGAAATGTAATTAAGGCGCTTGGGTCGTACGAATCTCGGTGTGACGGATGAGTCCGCCGAGATAGGCGACTCGCGCAAAGACAGTGCAGGCCCAGACCGACACGATTAAAAGCGCGACTCGCGCAAGTGTCAGCCGCGCCGGCTTTTTGAACGCGATCCAAGTCGCGATCAAGGCGACCGCCGTTGTGAGATAACCCGCCAGATTCGCGAATTTAGACGCGTCTTCGTGAGTCTCAAAAATGGCTTTATCCGCTTCAGATAAAAGCCCCTTGATTGCGTGCTCGGCAATTTCACCTGACTCATGCGCGATAAATGTGAACACGCCTGCGATGACGAAAAGCCCTACGCTGATCAGGAAAACCTCTCGCCCGCCCCACTTGAGGTTCACGAGCAAAATCAGCGCACCGAAGATGAGAGCGAAGAAAGCCACGTGATTCACGAGCAAATGAAAATGAGCGCCTTCAAACATGATGATCTCCCGTTGCCCTTTTAAAAAAACCGGGGAAACCTTTCGGTTCCCCCGGGGCCCTGCTCCGCTATCACGTCAAGATGCGAATCGTGATGTCTTCCAAGCTGTATTCAAAGATGCCG
>CAJYIL010000387.1 GCA_913774795.1 Pseudobdellovibrionaceae bacterium | reverse complement strand
GCTCTTCCGATCTCCTCCTGCCACGTTGCCGAAGACAACGTCAGGGAATACGAGATTCGTTTCGACGGCTTTCCCCGACTCAACATCGTGGAAGGTCACTTTCGCCTCGTTTGCTTGGATAGTTCTCAAGGAGTCCATCGTCGCAATAATTTCGTTCAAAGGAACTTTTTCTTCTGGATTGAGTTCCACGCGGAAAACATCTGGATACTGCTTCTTGAGCTCGATCGTCTGCTTGTGAAGAGCGGCGAGATCGAGGTCTTTACCGGCAAGAGGCACGTTGAGATCACGTGTTTGGCCTTTTTCGTTGATCGTGAAACGGTAGCCCGTCTCTTTCGACACAGCGAGAAGGATCTGCACTTGGTCTTTCTTATCGTCTGCGGCCGCCATCGCTTTTTCGACAGCTTGGGGGACTGGCGTATCGACGACCGTGACGTGGACGAATGCGATACTCATCAGAAGCATCGGAACGATCGACACGATAATGTCGAGCATCGGTGCTAGGTTGAGTTCGAAGGTCGAATCTTCGACCCGTGCTCCAAAACTACGACGCATACTGTTTTCCTTGGCTCCGCCTCGGATGGGTTCGCAGGCTTGCTCACCCAATTTTTTCGGCGAATAAGTTAGTAATTAAGCGGCTGGATGCTTCGGCGACTTTTTGTCAGTCGCGATGTTCGTTGGGTACGCGCCATCGAACGCTTTCAAGTCACGCGACTTGAGCTGCTCGATCAACTTGTTCGCGCTACGATCGATCTCCGAGAACAAGCGACCTTGTTTCGCGTGAAGGAACGAGTAGACCAACATCGTTGGAATCGCAACCAAGAGACCCATCGCTGTCGCATGCATCGCAAGCGAGATACCATCAGCGAGGAGAGTTTGTTTCTGCGAAGGGTCCGCGAACGAAACCGCTTTGAACGACATGATCAGACCGACAACCGTACCCAAGAGACCGATGAGGGTGACGACGTTCGACGCCATCGCGAGGTAGTTCAAGTTTTTCGACAAGCCTGGAGCGACTTCGCCCGCGGCGATGTCGAGTGACATTTCGATCGCCGCATCGTCACGGTCCGAGCGCTCAAGGATGCGCTTCATGACGTGAGCGAGTGGCTTCTTTTCGTTGGCTGCACAGTAAGTGATGCCCTCTTCAATTTTATCTTCGTCGACGAGCTTCATGAGCTTCGTCATGAATTTGTCGGCGTCGATCGAGTATGTGAAGTACAACGACTTCACGCGCTCGATCATGAGTGCGAATGCAAACAAGCCCATGCCCAGGATAGCGGCATCGAGCAAGTAGTTATCAACTGCGAATTTCATTAATGCGTCCATTGAGTCCCCCAAAAACGTTCAGTTAAAAAATCGGAAACTTAAGCTGCTCTGACTTCTGATTTAAAATATTTCTGCACCCGGGCTTCGGCCTGCGCATCGAGCTTTACGAAACGCACGCTGTACTGAACCGGCGACTTAGCGTCGCGGACGTCTTTCGTGAATTTCTTGCCCACGATTTCGCAGAGCGCATTGAACGCCGGCAAATCGTCTCTCTGTGCGAAGTGCAACAAAACCGTTTGGCCGGGCACAAGAGTTGCGTTCTCGATCACAAGACCGCTCCCGCCTGCACTGCCTTCGAACGCGCGACCCAACCAAACAGAGCGATTGTCGTGAACAAGAACTTCGGTTTCAAAGCCGACACGTGCGTGCTGACGTTGAGTGAAGACTTGCTCTGATGACTTCGCTTCGCCCGTGAGAGCACGAATCTTTTCTTGTGCGAATTCTGGGTGTTCCGCGATGCGGATCCACTCGTTCATTCCGTTTTTCCAGCAAAGATCGAATTCATAAACGGTCTTTTCTTGAAGAGCGCGGATCACACCGAGGTACGAGAACGGACCATAACGGTGTTGGCCTTTTTGAACGAACCACTCTTGAGCCGCTTTGTCTGACGTCGCGGCCGCTGGTGCCGGAGTCTCTTCGCGTTTTGCGTTGAACGCTTGCGCGAGCGGGTCTGCGGCAGCGGGTGCCGTCGCTACCGTTGGCGCAGCCTTCTTCGGAGGAGCCGCTTTGGGCTTTTGCGAACGCATGTGAGCTTGGAAAGCATCGCACTCATAAAGAGCGACCCAATCGTTCTTCACGTCGTCGAAGACAAAGTCGGTGAGCGCGATCTCTTGCGATCCGACTTTCGCCGCAAGTTCTTGGACAGTCCATGGGCCGAGCTGTTGCTCGCCTTTGGTAACGAAGAATTCGGTTTGCGCGTTTGACATATATTCGTAACTCCGTCCTTCGGACTTCGTGCGTTCGCAACAAGTGCTCACGCTGCGATCTCCTGACCCGCTAGCTATCGAGCAACGCATAGGAATCCTTAAGGCCAATCGCGGACTTGTCTCTCAAAGACGCAAACAAATAACAAAGCTCACAATTAACGAGGGTGTTCTCGCGAAAGTTCGCGAATTCTGACCAATCCGCAGACAGAGTGTGTGCCTCGACGAAAATCGAAAGTTCGCGAAACTGTTCAAGGTTTTTCCAGGACGAGACCATGTGCTTGAATAAAAAAAGACGCGGCCTCTTGCGAGAGCCGCGTTCTTCAAATCTCAAGTTGAGACGAGAGTGTTAGTTGCGCGCAACCGAGCGGTGACGACGCTTCGTGATCTTCTCCGGCGGAGGCTGGAGCGCCATCTCTTCTTTCAGGTAGTGAGTGAAGAAGAGATTCGCGAGCATCGAGGATTTCACTTTCCACTTCTTCTCGTTAACGGTCAGGCCAGCGACCGCGATGCGCTCACCGTTGTAGCGAGCGTATCCGACGAACCAGTCGCACTTGCCGGCTGGATTCAATCCCGTCAGCGATCCCGTCTTTCCGCCGAACTCAACTTCGTCGTAGCTCCGGTGACGAACGGTTTTGCGGAACGACTTACGGCTTGTGCCAGAACGAACCGTTTCGTTGAAGAGCTTACGAAGATCGACAGCGGCCGCAGGCTCGATCACAACCGACGCTTGCTTCGGCACCGCTTCGTACATCTTCTCGCCTTTTTCATCGCTCAAAGAGTCGACGATGTAAGGTTCCATCATGACGCCGTCGTTAGCGACAGCAGCCGCCATCAAGGCCCCTTGCATCGGGCTCATTGTCGTGTCGCGCGTAAATCCCGAGGCGGCTTGAACGACGCTCCAAGGATCTGCCGGGTCAAAATGGGTTTGGCCCATTTCGACCGGGAAATCTGAGTGAATCGGGTGATTGAACATGAAGCGCTCGGCGTATTGCTTCAATGACTGCGGCCCAACGATGAAAAGACCCATCTTGCCGAAGAAGACATTCACCGAACGCGCGAACGCTTCTTTCATCGTCATCATGCGCGTCCAGCGATTCACTTTTGTGTCTTCGACGTTGCGCTTGTAGAGCGTATGATTGGCGCCGTTGAACGGAACGACGGTTTCAGGTTTCGCTTTATCGAGATCGAGCGCAGCCGATGCCGTCACGACTTTGAAGATCGAGGCCGCCGGAAACGTCGCCCGCATCGTGAGATTCGTCGCGTTTGGCTCAGAGGCTGAGTAGCTCACGAGCGAAAGAACACGCCCGGTACGAGCATCCATCGCAACGAAGGCCGCGTAATCGGGCTTGTACTGCCCGATCGTTTTTTCCATCCAAGCCTGCGACGACTCGTCGAGCGTATATTTGATATTTGTTTTCTGTGTTCCGCCGTCGAGCGATAGATCAATCGTCTCCGGGAACTCATTCAAGCGGATCTTTTGGCCAATTTGCGCCGAAATCAGGTCTTTGTTGATGGCGTGTGGGCTCGAAAAGAATTCGCCCATCGAGGCAGGCCCGCGATCGCTCGATGTTTTACCGATGCGCGCGAAAAGAATTGTCGTCATGACAACGAGACTCAGCGAAAGGGCAATCACCCATCCGCGGTGTTTTTTAGCTTCATGCTTCATCTGATTATTTTGGGGGAGATGCGACGATTGCGTCAAGACTATCAGGATTCCCGAAGCGAATCTTTCACGGTTGACTTCAGAGCGTCTCAATCATCGACAGCGCGCCGAACTTTCACGTCGGAGAGCGAGAGCGTTCGCTGCGTGAAGGGCGTGCGGTTGCGAACGATGACACTTCCTTCGTCTAGCTTTTCGATGAGAAGAGTGTCTGTCAGCATCGAGAAACCTTCGCCGTGAGATTCACTTCCGCACATGAAAGGGCAACTCACTCCGTCCCACGGAAAACCCGTCGGGATTTTCACCCCGTTGAGCTTCACACGAATCTTGTTCTGGTCTGCGCGTACGATTTGGTATGCGCCCATCGCTGAATAATCACGGGCTTGCCTTGTGTCATCACTGAAGCCTCTAACGAAGAACGATCCGTTTTGCCGGAAAATGATTTTCCATTTATCCGCATCGCCATCGCTTGAGACCCACTCGAAGTCCAGCAGCCGCGGCATCCCGGCGTCTTCAAATGACTTTGCGGTCGAAACAAGAGAGCGTGGGCCCTCGACCTTTGTCTTGTGTGCGAATCGGATTTCACCCAGCTCTCCCGCGTCGGGAGCCTCGATGATCAGCTTCGTTCCGGTGAACGGCTTGCGAAAGACAACCTCTTGATCCGATGCAGAGTCACGAAGCGAAAGAGTCTCGCTCCAGCCCTTCTCGCCTTTCAGCTGGAGTGAATGTGCATAAAACGGCGATCCTCCCGTCCATACGATGAGACGGTCGAATGTTTTTGGTTCTGCGAAAGTGATGTTGACCGGTTCTTCGAGCGCTTTAATTGTTTCAGGGTGCTGATCAAACAACACCTCATCTGAAATTTCGGCTCGCGATGTTTCAAAAACCTTCAGGACGATCGCTTGATTTTTCGAATCGAAGAATTTGAGGTTCTTCAAACAAAGGTCGGAGTCTTTACCGAAGACCACCGAAACCGACTCAACAGGCGACTTTAAATTCGCGTCGAATTTCTTTTTTCCGCCCTCGACGAAGACGTGCTGTCGGCCCGGCGAGGCAAAAACATGAATCCCGTCGGCCCAGTCCTTTTCGCAAGATTCGAGGTGAACGGAACTCACGTTCAATGGAGAGGCGAAAATCGCAGAAAGTTTTAGATTGTGAGTAGGAGACATAAACTTGACCGCTTGGTCGGTCAAAATCGTTTCAAGCGCGTTCGACGACACTGCGCTGGCCGCCAAAAATTTAAGTTCGGGAAACGGCTTCGGAAGAGGCTTTGCAAAGGCGGTCGCCGCCGAAAACATCAAAGAGAGCATTTCACCTTATACAGGGGCACAGGCTGCCCTTTCCCGAAGTAACGTTGTGTCAGCCGGATTTCGGTCCCGTAGATGAGATCCCGGTTGTCTCGATCGTACGCGATCGATTCCTGCTGCGGCAACTGAAACAAGGGAACGAGCTTGCTGGTCTCGATGACTTTCGGAAACGGTTTACGTAAATCGACATCGAACTCGATCGCCGTCGAGTACGTGAGGAGGGCGAAGCGGTCATTCGAGTCAGTCACGGCCATCGAAGTCACGCCACCACCCAACGAGTCTTGTTTGGTGATCTTCGGCACATCGATCGTGCCTTCGTGCACAAGTTGAGTCGGTTCTTTGGCTTTCAAAATCTGCGCCGCGGTCGCTCGATAAACTTGAGCCGTTGACGCTTTATTGCCGACGATCGAGAGTTCCTTCGTCACGATCACGACATCGCCGCTCGAAAGAAGGGCTGAGGCCTCCGCGTTATGCGCTTGATCTGGATATTTAAACTGCGCGACGAAATGAGGTTTTACAATCGAGGGCCAAGGGCTTTTTTCCTCGATGAAAACCAATTTGATCGATTTACGACGTTTTAAATTATCGCCGATATCCGCGATCATCAGGCAGGTTTTCTGTTTCGCCAAGGGACAGGGCCCGATGGCGAGATCCTCGGGATCGACGGGCTTGTAGTCGTCAACCCTGACTGATTTCAGTTGCGAGCCATCGCGCCGAGAAACGAAAAATTCAGGACCGGTGCCCGAATCGTTCACGTAATAAAAGCTCTCTTGCGTTCGCGAAACCGCAAATCCACTTAGCTCATCAACAATCTTCGAATTTACACTCGCAATTTGCTGAGCGGTTTCCCATTTGGGACACAGTGCTCCCCAAACGTTCTGCACCTGAAACGTGAACGTGAACGCGAACATGAACGTGTACGTATAAACGTGCCTTTTCACGCCTTCGTCGTCCACCAATCATCGATCGAATCATCGGCTGCCGAAGGCGGCATCTCGACTTCGCGCTCTTTCCATTTTTTTTCGAGCGTCTTCCAGTACTTTTTGAATGCTCCTTCGAGTCGCGCGTCGACTTTCGCGCGAGCGTCTTCTTCAGTGAGGCTCTCGGCTTCGCGCCACAGTTCCTCAAAAATGACGTGGGTCGAACCGATCGCAAGCGAAGGAAACGCGCCTTCATCAACTTCACCGTAAGCGACGATCAAGCAGCGGTCCCAAAGTTCTTTCAAAGCGCGAGTGTAAGCCGCCTCACTCGCACGACCTTGCAGGCCCGACATCTTCTTCAACTGTTTTGTCGAGAGCGGAGAATCTTCTTCGAGCAGATCAAGGATCTCACGCGCGGTGAATGACAGGCCTGTCGCGTGCGGGAATCCCGGATTGGCCAGACGAAGCATCGCCGGGAACACGTCGTTCGCGATCAGAGTTGCGCGGCCTCGAAACCATTTAGCGTAAACGGCCTTGCGAGAAAGTGAGAGACGTTCACGTAAGAACCAGAGATCGCCCACGCGTGTATCGCCGCCTTCGTCCCACTCCCACCGCATCTTCGTTCGCGGAAAAAACTCGTACCAAAGCGACGCCGGATCCTTGCGGTTTTCCTGCGGGAAGACCAAGAGAAGTCCCCGTTTATTGATGAAATGAACGGCTTTGGCGAGGGTCATTTTCGAGGCGGCCATTTGGGTAATTTAGCACCCTGCCCGCTCGAGGCACGTGAAATCTCATCCATAGCGAATGGGGTCGAGTTCGAGTGACACTTTCGGTCTTGTAGAAAGTAAGACTTTCTTCGCACCAGGACGTCATTGTTGGCCTCTCGGACTCCCTCTAATATCAGGCAGATTGGAGACCAACCCTGTGAAAAGCTGGCTTTTGCTCGTCTTGCTTTTGCCGATGACTTCGTTCGCCCGAACAGAAGCCCCGACTCCGCCAATTCCAGGGTCATTCACCGTTCAAAACGCGGAGTATCGTCTCGATCCCACGGTCGATGCCGACATTTTGAAAACCGCACCGACCGAGATTTGGGCGCGTGCGTTTTGGCCCACCGATCTCTCAAAGCCGCGTCCGATCGTTTAGATCGGAAGAGCGTCGTGT
>CAJYIL010000386.1 GCA_913774795.1 Pseudobdellovibrionaceae bacterium | reverse complement strand
GCTGACAGAGCGAAGGTGGCACCGGCGTAGAGTGCAACGAGCGCGATCATCGCGCAGGCGAGCGCGACGTCCATGTAGCGGATTTGACCAAGTCGAGCGAGGGGTCTTTCGATTGATGTGATCCAGTAGTGTTCGTGCTCGCTCATAAAATGCCGGAGAGCGACCATCAAAAGGAAAGTGCCGCCGAAAGCAGAGACCGGAATATGGGCCCGGTGCATGATTTCGGAGTAGCCCTCAGGATCAAAGGCGGCGAGTTTCATTGTTGCGATCGGGCCGAGCCGACCCATGACCGAAACGATGACGAGCGGAAACAAAAGGCGCATGCCAAAGACGGCGATCAAAATTCCCCAGGTCAGAAAGCGGTGGCGCCAAACGGGTGTCATGCGTCCTAGAACAGATGCATTCACGACGGCGTTGTCGAAGCTCAGTGAAATTTCGAGAATCGAAAGCACGGTGCACAAGAACACAGCTTTTAGGGCGCCGACCTCTTCGAAATATCCGACGGCACCCGCTAGACCGAGACCAAGCGCGGTACAGATAAAAGCAATTCGAAAATAGGACCAGGGACTGCTGCTCGACATCAGGACCATTATGCACTTGCTCGTGCGAAAAAGCGCGTATTCAATCTTTCAAAAGGGAGAATTCAATCATGAAGATTATGGCATCTGCGCTCGTTCTTTTTTCGTCAGCTCTCGCTCTTGCAGCACCGGTGAAATACGTGGTCGACACGGCTCACTCGAAGATCGGTTTTTCGGTTCGTCACATGATGATCTCGGAAGTCGACGGTCGCTTCAAAGACTTCGAAGGTTCATTTACTTATGACGCTGACAAAGACATGTTGGCCGATGGCACTTTCGTCGCGAAAACGGCGTCGGTCGACACGGGCAACACGAAGCGCGATGAGCACTTGGTATCAGCTGATTTCTTCGATGCGGCAAAATACCCGACGATCGAATTCAAAAACACGAAGATCAAAAAAGTATCGAAGAATAAATACAAATGGTCGGGCGATTTCATGATGCACGGTGAAACGCACCCACTCACTCTCGATCTCGAATACAAAGGCACCGTCAAAGACATGATGGGCGAAATGCGTGCAGGCTTCGTCGCGACAGGTAAACTCAAGCGCTCGGAGTGGGGCTTGAAATGGAATAAAGCTCTCGAAGCTGGCGGCGTTGCGGTAAGCGACGATGTCACCGTGAAACTCGATGTCGAAGCGACTCCGGCAAAAGCCGAAGGCGCTGCACCAGCGAAGAAGTAATCTGGTTGACTCTGCGTCACTACTAAAAAGGCGGCCCGCGGGCTGCCTTTTTTTATTCTCGCAATTCTCTTGCCCTTAGCGACGCTTCGGAATCTCGCGAGGGGTTGGGGCCGGGCGTGAGCCCGCCTTTGCGCGTGTTTTCGCTGTAAACGGGAAGTTGCGCGCAACCCCGCGACCACTCGCCGAGACAGATGCGCTCCCGCTCGAAGACGAGATGTTGATCGAGCATGACTGATAACCTTCGTGGTTCGGAGAGAACGCGACGTTGATGTAGCAACTCGAACCCGCGCGCAGGCTTCCGAAACAAGAGCCAGATGCGACGTCAAAGCTAAGACCGCAGGAGCCAAAAACGTTCACGTAAGAGATATCTTGAGTTCCGCGATTCGAAACTGTCACGGATTGAGTCAGAGATCTGCGTCCGACGACGGTGTCACTGAAGTTCAAGAACGACGGAAAAGCATCGATGTAGGCGTGAGCCGGAGACGCAAGCGAGAGCAGGGCGAGAAAGATTGTTTTCATAGGGGCAAGCGTGGCACGTGAACCGCGCTTAAGGGCAGTGAATTTTCTGACACGCAAACCACGTGGAGCTACTTACGGCCTTCTTCGAGGCGCTCCAGGTTGGCTGCAAACCATGCGTGATCAATCAACGTGAGACGAGAGTCGCCTTGGTTGATGGCGACCACCGAGAGCTTGCCGCCGGGCCTCACGAGATAGGCGGGGCCGCCGTCGTCACCGTGGGTCAAAAACGCATCGACGCTCAGCTCGTGTTTGCCGACCTTCGTGATTTTGCGGGCGTCCATTCGGATCGAGCACGGAGCCGCTTCGCAGCTTTCATCAGGGGTCGCGGGTCCGAACCCGCCAACGAGTAAAGAAAGCCCTGGTCGTACTTTAAAGTCTTCGACTCGCGCGATCGCGAGCTCTTCGATGTCTTCCATCGTTTTGATCAGCGCTAAATCGGGATTCTCGCCTGAGAACCACCGTTTGAGGCGACCGAAAAAGCCCTGTTCACGAAAGTAATCGGGTTGGATCACCGGTGCACGCACGAGAAGACGCGGGAAGGTCGCGATGCGAGGTTCAGACTCTGGTCCTTTTTCGTTAGCGACGAATTCAATCTTGCCGTCACTTCGATAATCATCGAAGCAATGAGCCGCCGTTAGAAAAATTTTGGGTGCAACGTGAACGGCGGTGCATTTCTTTTTTGAGCCCGATAAATAAAACGCGATCGTGCCGGGAAAGCGCTCCTGCTCGACGTACGCGCCGTTCTGGAGCGCGAGAGCGGTCGAGAGCCAGAGTGCCGCCAGCATCTCTTAGCGCTCCATTTTCTTACGCATCGTCCACAGCAGATGCGAAAGGTAAGGACGACGCTGTTCACCGGTTGCGACCATCAAGAGTTTGGTGATCTTAAGCCCTTGTGGATCGGTGAAGAGAACGATGATCAACTCTTGAATCAAGTTCGTATCGAGCGTGATGTAGTTATCGGTGCCGATCCCAAGCGGGACATTCTTTTTCTCCCACCACGAAAACGGGTGGTCTTTGTAGTCTTCAAATGAGTTCGTCAGTTTCGTGTTCGACGAAGGAAGAGAAACAAGAGAAACTTTTTTGTCGATCATCCGGTCGAGAACGTCGTGTTGATAAATCTCGACTTCACGCGCGGTGTGGAATTTCGCTTTCGTGAAAATACGAATTTCGTCATCGTTGAGCGGCTGACCGTTGATGAGTTTATCGCGAACCGGGTAGTGAGCCTCGGCCCAATCCATTTCGCTGATCTCGCTGAAATCCATCGTGCCCGGGCGAATCGCTTCGCCGCGGCGGTTCCACTTCAGCACGCGCTGATAAAGCGAGTGAAAGTAGAAGTTCGGATTAATTCCGAGTGAAAGTCCGTGCTCGAGCGTGTCGATACGCCAGATATTCATGGCGTTATCGACCGCCTGAATGCCTTTGCGAAGAGTTTTCCAGGTCTCGCCGTGGTGAGATCTGATCTTAAATCCGCGGTATTGAAGTTTGCGGAAGCCGATCTTCATATCCATGAAGTGCGATTTTCGGAAGAGCTCCTGCTCATTGCCAACGGTATCGACGTCGGTCATGACCGGTGCCAAGTGCGGGTGTTTCTGGAGAAGGGCCAGCACCTGATTCACTTGCGCGAGGAACGATTCTTTTTTCGATTTGTACTGTTTGGAATTAAAGAAACTCGACTCTTTACGGAACGACGGCGAAAGACAGAAGTCCCAGACCGGCTGCTCTTTCTTGAAGTCCATAAAGCCGTCGTAGAGACCTAAGACAACGTCTTCTTCGCTCACTTGGTCGGCGCCCGGGACAGACTCGGATTCGTCGGTCGTGGCGCGAGAGAATGTGAACTTCAAGCGTACGAACCCGATGTTGTATTTCGTGTAGAGCTCTTTGGCCATCGAGTAAGCAGCTTCGCGATGAGCCTGGCGATCGACGAGAACGAGTTTCGCGAGCATCAAGACACTCAAGTATCTTGAGAAGCGTTCATCGTCTTTAATCTTCAAAAGCCGTTCGACATCTTGTTCATTTCGGATCGGAAGAGCTTTTGGTCCGTAAATGTCGGTGATTTTCTTCTCAAAGATCGCTCTGTTCGGGCCTTCGAGCAACTTCATCAGTCGTGGGTAAATGAAACTCGCGCTCAAAGCACCGGTGAGATGCGTGTGTTCATCGCGAAAGGGGACGGGAAACTGCTGGAAGAAATTAAAGAGACCTTTAGCAATCGGGTGATTCAGAAGAGTTTCGATTTCGATCTGATCGGACTGAAACTGAAACAACAGATTCCTGAATTCGACAGCGAGCTTTTGCACGATCGGTCGATTCTTGACCGCTTCGCTTGTCGCCATGAGTTCGAGGGTGTCGGAGAGGTTGATCCCGTTTGTCTCAGAGATGATTTCAGTGAGAGCCCGCGTGAGATCGTGCGTGAGGGAGTCATTCGATGAAGTCAGCATGATCCAGTATAGCCCAACTAGAGCTCAGATTCAACGGACAAGACGTGAGTTACCAATTCAAATTGAGCCGAACCGAGTTCATGGTGTTCTGGTGCTGAAGACGTAAATCGATGTCCTGAAAAATGGGTCTCACGAGAGTGAGCTCGTTTCCATTCACGAGATCGCAACGAATCTTCAGGTTCGATGCAAAGCCCAATTCGAAGGTGCCGAGGCTCGGCAGGCGAATTTGCGGAAGAAACGCCGACGCCTGGGGCTCGGCCTGACTGGCCGGTGATCGAAATTCGGTTTCGCTTTCGCGAAGCTTTTGGTTTCGGCCAAAGAAGCGGTCGAGAGCCAAGTTTGCGTCATGAAGCCAACGCTCGTCGGCCCCGTCGAGCGAAAGATGAAGCTGGCGGCGCGCCCAATCTCCCCCGACGTCTTCAAGAGTTTGCCCCGATTCAGGAATGGCGACTGTCGGTGCTTTGGGACTTGGGCGAGCCGGCGCCAGCTGGCGAATGTCGATGTTTTGCGCGTGAGCAATTGAAAGCGCAAAGGCGATAAACCACATGTCTCTAGTTTGACGAATCTTGAGAGCTCAAGGGGAAGAATTCAAGCAGATCGCATCGATCTGAGACGGCTTCGTCATCGTCTGCGATTTGAAATCGTAGACGAACTTGTGATCCCAGCTCACGCACCAGATTGCACTTTGTTCGGGGAGATTGGCTCCGTCCGGAGATGTCGTTGCTGGGAGATCGCTCGTTTTGAACAGGCAGGTGCGGAATTCAAGACTCACGTTCTGCGCATCGTTAAACTTGGAAGCAAAGGCCGAGGCGGGAAGATCGGTCACGAACGTCACTCCGTGCGGAGGGCGTTTGGCGGCGTAATAAGTGGCCGTCTCGGCATCGGAGCTTTTCGGATTTTGATTCCAGCGAAGAAGCGCGAAGCGTCCGTGAGGTGCGTAACTCGAGTAAATGGGATCTGTTGAGTCGCTATCGATTTCCCACGTCGGGTGTTTGAACGTTTTGATTCGTCCGAAGTGCTGGCGTGAGACGTCGAGTGTTTTTCGGCCGGTGGCATCTGAGCTGAAGACGCATCCGCGAATCCATTGAACGACCGCCGTGTCTTCGATTTTGTCCGGGGATTTTGCGTCGACGATCATGCGCGTGTCGGTGAGGTAGCTGATTTCGTTTGGCTTAGCGCCCGGGAGAACGACTTCTTTTTTGTACTCGATAAACTTGGCACTTCCTTGAGATTCCACGCGCGTGGAGACCGTGGTCACGCCTGCGTGAGCGGTCAGAGAGGCGGTCAAGACAAGAAGTGTTGTCAGCATGAATTCAGGTTGATCTGGGGATTTCGAGGGGTCATCGCGCGGCGTGTCTTTGGCGCAAAAGCAGTTGCTAGACGGAAGTCGAGCGACGTTCAATTGAGGCAGTCACTCTCAAAGTAGACACAGTTTTTAGGGAAAGGGATTTCGTGAAAACCGTCGCATGGATGATTTTGAGTTTCGTCGCGAGCACATCGATCGCAAAACCACTTTTGCCGCTTGATCCGGCGGAACGCGCTCAACGGACGGCGATTCTCGATCACACCCCTTGGGACGGTAAATCGACGAACAAGAGTGCCACGCAAGAGGGCGGCTGTGACATGCGAACCGAGACGATCTCGGAG
>CAJYIL010000385.1 GCA_913774795.1 Pseudobdellovibrionaceae bacterium | reverse complement strand
TTTCGGTCTTGAAAAAGAATTCCCGGAGTTGATGGAGCGTAAGATCAACCGCAAGCTTTCGTTCGATCCGAAGAAAGATGCGGCCCCAAAAACGAAAAATGCCGCGAACTCCGTCGCGGCACGTGTGACATCTCAGCGTTTGCTGAAAGGCGAACTCTCGGATTAAAGATCGACGCCGGTCTTTTTCTCGAAGTAATCCTTCATCGGGAAAACGATTGAGCGGAATCCGTAATCTTTCATTTCCTTGTAGGCTTTTTTCGCTGGCCACTTCTGCGTAAAGACGCGGTAGAGGCCGGCTTGAACGCCGGTGCGCTCACGGCCGTGCGCGCAGTGAAAGAGAAGCGGGCGCGCTGATTTATCGTTCATGAGCTTTTGGATCTTTTGAACGGTCGACTCTTTCGGCGCCCAGAATCCCGAGAGCGGCAGCCAAACTTGTTTGATGCCTGCGGCTTTCGCCCACGCTTCACCTTGCTTCGCTTTTTTCTCGTCGCCTTGCATGTTGATGATGGTTTTTACGCCAAGTTTTGCGAGAGCTTTGTACTCCGCGAGATTTTTTGGGGCCGCTGAGCGATACAAGCCTTTGTCGACGACGCCGAAATTTTCGACCGGCTTATCCGCGCCAATCGAAAAAAGCTCCAGACGTTCGGCTTGAGAATCATTCAACGGTTCAAGTTGGTCGTAAGACTGTGCGAATGAGCGCGAGGCAAAAGCGAGAACGAGTGAGACCAGCGCGATCGAAGTTTTGCGCATCAACATGTTGAGAATCCTTCCGTGGACCGTGTGTAGAAAATGTTTCGGTTTCTACAAGACTAACGGAGGAACCTAGATGTGGCGCTAGACCTCGCCCATAACTGAGCGAACGTCTGTCGGCGCAAAGCTTAGAGCGAAGAGGCTTTGCGAGCTCTTTCAGGTTTTGGTTTGATTCGCGCGCGCTCTTAGCGCGCGACTTAGGTCTAGGCACTCGCTTCAGACAAAAAGAAACGGCCGCCCGGAGGCAGCCGTTTTGTGTTCGTCACTCGTGGAGCAATTGAATCAACGAGGGTAGAGACCGCGAAGGAGCATCGCGCGTTCGAGACGACGAACCGAAGAGCCCATAGCAGCCGTGCGCATATCGACTTTCTTTTCTGTCTTCAATTCCCAGACTTTGTCGAAGGCGCCCGTGATGATTTGCTTCATCTTGTTGTTCACTTCTTCTTCTGACCAGAAGTAGTGCTGAAGGCCCTGAACCCATTCGAAGTAAGAAACGATGACACCGCCACCGTTTGCCAAGATGTCTGGGCAAATCATGATGTCGCGATCGCTCAAGATTTTCGTGGCTTCGTTCGTCGTCGGACCGTTGGCGCCTTCAACGATAAATTTGCAATCGATCTTCGAAGCGTTCGCTTCGGTGATCACGTTTTCCATCGCGCAAGGAGCAAGCACGTCGCACTTCAAAGTGAGAAGTTGATCGTTAGAGATTGGCTCCGCTTTCGGGTAGCCCTTCACGACTTTGTGCTCAGTCACGTAACGAATGACGTCTGGAATATCGAGGCCGCCGGCGTTGTAGATACCGCCGCTGACATCTGAAACTGCGAGAACTTTCATGCCGCGCTCGAAGCCGTAGAGGGCTGCGTGCTGACCGACGTTACCGAAACCTTGAACGACGATCGTTGTTCCGGGCATTTTCATATTCTGAGTCGCGAGCGCTTTCTCTGTCGTGAAGATCACGCCGAGACCCGTGGCACCGTTACGACCGAGAGAGCCACCAATTTCAACGGGCTTACCTGTGACGACGCCCGGTTGCGCGTAACCCATTTCTTGCGAGTAGGTATCCATGATCCACGCCATCGTTTGAGGGTCTGTTCCCATATCCGGCGCTGGAATATCCACGTTCGGGCCGATCGCCTGACCGAGTTCAGATGTGTAACGACGAGTGAGGTTTTGTTTTTCAGTTCGCGAGAGCTGTGTTGGGTCGACGCGGATCCCGCCCTTACCGCCACCGAGTGGCAAGTTCAGGAGCGAACACTTGAACGTCATGAGCGTTGCGAGGGCGGCAACTTCAGACAGATCGACGTCTTGGTGGTAACGGATACCGCCTTTGTAGGGCCCGAGCGTCGACGAGTGCTGAACGCGGTAACCCGTGAACACTTTCACTCGGTAGTCATCCATACGCACCGGAACACTGACGATGATCGCGCGCTTCGGGCGCTTGATTCTCTCGAGAACGTTCGGGTCGCAGTTAATAACTGCCGCCGCGTCTTCGAGAATCTTGATCGTGTTTTTGAACATAGGTCCGTCAGCGTAATCCATCGACATGGAAGTCATTCCTTCGCGAGCCTTCAGCTCTGAGAGTAGGTTTCGAGTTTGCGTACCGGTAATAGAACGCCTGCTCTAAGCGATTTGCAAGAGCCGAGCGAGCACTTGCTGCGAGCGGGCGAAGCCGCGGGCGAAGCTAACGAATTGCTTTCGGGTATGAGACGGCCTATTTTGCACCCATATGACGACCCCAAACTTGAGCCCGACGAAACGCATGGCCGACTTCGCGCCTTACATTCTGCAGCATCACGGAGACCTTCGCGGCAAAGAGGTTCTCATCATCGGCGACGTCGGCCTCGACGAATACGTCCTTGGTCCGGTTCGACGAATCTCTCCTGAAGCGCCGGTTCCGATCGTTGAAGTCGAAACTGAAGAGGCTCGTCTCGGGCTTGCGGCCAACGTTGCTCAAAACGTCGCCAGTCTAGGGGGCAAAGCGCGACTCGTCGCCGTGGTTGGTCGCGACGCAGCAGCCGATTCATTGCGGGGTCTTCTGAACAAAGCGGGCGTCTCGCCTGAGCATTTGGTGGTCGACAACGATCGTCCTACGACGCGCAAGCTCCGTGTCATGGTGCAGAACCACCACATCGTTCGCGTCGATTACGAGCACCGCAAGTTTCTCTCCCGCACGGTCGAAGACGATGTCTTAAACGAAGCGCGCCGACTCATGGACGGCGTGTGCGCCGTCATCATTCAAGACTACGCCAAAGGCGTGATTAGCGATCGTCTCGTCGAAGAAATCACGACGATGGCGCGTGCGAAAGGCAAAAAAATTCTCGCCGATCCAAATCCGAAAACTCCTCTCAAGACTTACCGCGGAGTCCAAATCATGACTCCGAACTACGACGAAGCCGTCGCATTGAGCGGCATTGTGGGTGACGACTTAAGAAAAGATCCGGCCTTCCTCGACAAGATTGGGGCGCGCTTAAAAGAAGTCGTCGGCAGCGACGACATGGTGATCACTCTCGGCAAGGACGGGATGCGCCTTTTTGAGGGCAGCGATGTCACGAACCTTCCGACAAACGCAAAACAAGTCTTCGACGTCACCGGCGCGGGCGACACGGTCATCGCCGCCCTCGCGTTGGCTTGGGGCGGGGGATTCTCTCTCCAGCAGTCGTGCGCGCTCGCAAACTTCGCG
>CAJYIL010000384.1 GCA_913774795.1 Pseudobdellovibrionaceae bacterium | reverse complement strand
GTGAGTTCCCGATCACGTTCCAACAAGGCCTTCTCTACGACAACGCCGTTTGCGGAACATGGGATTGCTTCGCTTCAAAAGGCGCTCTCGCCGTGCGTGTTCAAATGCCGAATGTGCCTTTTCAAATGTTGGTTTCGACCACGCACTCGCAATCCGGCAAAGATTGGAATTCGCAGCGCCAATCGCAACTCGAACTCTACGCAGCTTTCCTAAAGTCTCTCGTGAACCAGGACATCGGTCTCATCGCCGGCGGAGACTTCAACACCAGTCCCGGATTGCCTTCGTACTCCGACTTCGTGAAGCGCACGGGTTTTCAGAACGTCGGCGAGATTTGCGTGAACCCGGCCAGCGGATGCCGTCTCTCACAAACGACCGACCGCGTGAATCTCCTCGACGAGAGCGTCGATCATATCTTCTTCGCAAACGGAAAACGCGTCACGATTCGTCCGCTCGCCGTCGCCCGCAATTTCAAGGGTAACTACAAGGGCCGCGAACTCTCGGATCACCTCGGTTACGAGACGATCTTTGAGATCAATTGGAACTAAGTCTTGTCATCGTGTAACCGATGATGAGAACCGCGTACCAGAGATAGTCGCGGTGACGAACAAAAAATCGAGTCGTCGAACGAACAGAGTGCGCTGCAAACTTAACGGCGAGCGCACTTAAGACCGCGCCTCCGCCAAACGTGAAGATCAAGCTGAAGAGCACGCTCCCGAATCCTCGTATCGGCATCGCGAAGAGGTAGCAAACGTAGCTCCCAAGAACGAAGACCGCAAAACCCCCGAAACCGATGATGCCGTCCTCGGTCTCCTCCGACATAAAAGCACGGTCGCCCCGCTCCTGCACTTGCAGGCGCATGTCCGCTTCAAGACCCTGGAGCTCCTCGAGCGACATCTGGCTCAAAAACTCGCGCGTGAACTCTACTTCAGACATATCGCAAATCCGGTCGTTTCTGCGTCGCCCGACATCGAGACGCCGAGTGTTTGATCATCGCCGCCCCGAAACTGGTAAGCGCGACCCTCGTTCGTCCAAACGTAGAGCGCTCGAGAGACTTGCGGCCGTGGTGTGAGAGCGAGGATCTCCTCGCGATTGGCCGGAAGCCTCATGCCGATCGTCTCGCAGTAGGCGCTTGCTTCGGCCCGCGTGAGGCGGCGGTATGTGTCCTCGCCGTCGTTGATCGCGATGACCCAAGACTCGCTCGAAGTCGGAAGACCCTTTGTTTTAAATCGCGTCAGGTCCCCACGCTTCATGCGCTTAAAGGTCTCGCTCCATGAAATCGTGGTCCGACCCGGCTTCGATGGTGCGAGCAGAAAGCCCACGGCGAGGTTGAGTGCAAGCATCCCGATGAAGATCAGACCGGCGAACGGAATAAACAGAGACTCCGGCACCCAACGCGCGTAAACCCACCCGCGAGAAGCGAGATAAGCAACGCCGGCACCTACGCCGACTTCAATTAAGAGGCTTAGGACGGGCGGCAAGTGTGAGTTGATCGGCTTTAGAAGAGAAAGCGCGCTGACGATCAGCGCGCTTGTCAGAATCATGCGCAAGATGCGCATGCGTTTTGTCTCAACCGGAATTGAAAGCTCACGCTGATGCGCGAGAATTCTCTCGATGAGCTGCTGCTTCTCGAAAGTTAGCACTCAAGAAAAGCGCTGCGCGCGCGGCGAATCTCTTCGAGCAAATCTTGAATGCCCGTCACGACGTTTTCTTGCGAGCGCACAAGTTTCTGAGTCGTCTTCTCTTCGGTTACGACGTTCTTCACCGTCGACTTCAATTGGCGAAGTGCGGTGCGAGCGCCTTCGATCGAGAAGCGATCTTGGTACAAAAGCTTTTTGATCATCATCGCGGTCTCGACATCTTTGCGCGAATAAACGCGCTGACCGTTCGCCGATTTGCGAGGGCGAAGCATGTCGAATTCCGTTTCCCAGTAACGAAGCACGTACTGCTTCACGCCGACCATCTCGGCCGCTTCGCCGATCTTGAACGCCATTTTCTGCGGAATCGAGTGGATCTCTTTCATCAAAGCCGCATCGGCTTCAACCGGAGCCCGAAGCGAAGGATCGAGCGTGGGAGGTGCCGCGCTGAAGTCGAGCTCTTCGCCCTCATGTTCGTGCTCGATCGTGGCCGCGTCTTGCGCGAGCGCTTCTTCTTCGAGCATCATTTCAAGCTCCTCGGCCTCAATCGTAAACTCAGTCTGCGAAGGATTATTCATCGTCCGTCAATCCCGTGATGTCTTCGCCGTTCAACATCGCTTTGAGAACTTGCGAAGGTCTAAAGGTGAGAACACGTCTTGCGCTGATTTTGATTTGTTCGCCGGTTTGCGGGTTGCGACCGACGCGCTCGTTCTTGCCGCGTACGACGAAGTTCCCGAAGCCCGAGATCTTCACTTTGTCGCCGCGCTGGAGGACGTCTTTGAGGGAGGAGAAAACGAGCTCGACCAGTTCTGAGGCTTCTTTCTTCGAGAAGCCGATCTTCTGGTAGACCTTCTCGACGATGTCAGCTTTCGTCATAGTTGAGCGGCCTAAGTTTTCACTGGTCATTCGCAGTCCCTCTGTTGTGTTACAAAAAGGCTACCAAGTACGTGAAGACTTTCAACTTTTTTATACTGAGGCGCGCTAGCTACGCAGCGCGCCGACTCGCCATTTAGCGAAGTGAAATGCCGAATTTATCCGAGGTCGCCTTCACGACTTTGTCGCGGAGTTCGTTGATCTGAGCATCTTCGAGCGTGGCGTCTTTCGACTGGAATAAAAGCCGGAAAGCTACAGACCTTTGTCCAGGCTGGAGACCCGTTCCTTCGTAAACGTCGAACACGCGAACCTCTTTCAACAGTTCACCGCCGACTTTACGCATTTCGGTTTCGACCTCTGACACCGCCAAATCTTTTGGCATCACGAACGCGAGATCGCGATCGACCGCCGGCATTTTTGAGATCGGTTGGTACTTCAATGGACGCGGTTGAGACGCCACGAGTTTTTCCAGGAGCAGTTCACCGACCGCCGCTGTTTCACGAACTTTATGTTCGCTGGCGAGCGATGGGTGCAGAGTTCCGATAAATCCGATCGATTTACCTTCGAGAATAAGCGACGCCGCTTGACCTGGGTGGACGAAATCCGGAGCGGTCGATGAATTGAGCGCAACCCACTTCCACTTCGAGAAACCGAGTTGCTTCAACAAATTTTCGATTACGCCTTTAAGAGCCATCACCGAAGGAGCCGTCGACTTTGACCAAAGGTTCGACTCCGAACCCCAGAACGCAAAACCCAAGCGAGCTTCTTGCGGATACTCGCCCACTTCTTTGTAGTGACCGAAGCCGAGCTCGAAGAGCTGCCCGAACGAATTTCCGTTTCGAGAGTTGTAGATCAAGTTCTTGATGAGGCCTGGCATGAGCGAGGTGCGCATGACGCCGATCTCTTCGTTCAGCGGATTCATCAACGCAACCGGCTCCGCACCTGTGCGGAGGCCCAAAGCTTTGATCTTATCGAGCGAACCCAATGTGTCGGCTTGGAATTTCGCCGACAAGAACGCGTAGTTGATCGCCTGAAGACAGCCTTCGCCTTGCAAGATGCGGCGAATGCGCTCTTCGACCGTATAGGTGAGCTCATCGCTCGCCGGCATCGACTCGAGTGCCGGAATGCTCTCGGGGATGTGCTGATAGCCGTGAAGACGCGCGAACTCTTCGATCAAATCCATATCGACCGTCAAATCCCACCGGAAAAGCGGAGGAAGGATCGACCAATGGTGAGCGCCCTTCTCTGTGACTTCGCAGCCAAGGCGCTTCATCCACATGACGAACTCATCGGCGTTCACCTTGAAGCCAAGACGATCGGTCAGAGTTTGGTGCGTGATTTCAATCGGCTCACGCGCGATGCGATTCGGATAAAGATCGTAAGCTTCACCGAGGATTTCTCCTCCCGCCACTTTCTGGATCACTTGCGCGCAACGATTCAAAGCGAGCGCGACGGCTTCCGGGTTTGTTCCGCGCGCGAAACGGTACGAGGAATCGGTTTCGATCCCGAACTTGCGAGCCGTACGGCGAACCGCCGACGGCAAGAAGAATGCTGCTTCCAAGAAGATGTCTTTGGTCGACTCATCGACGCCCGAGTTTTTGCCGCCGATGACACCCGCCAAAACGACCGCCCGTTCGCTATCGCGAATCGTCAGTTCTGTTCCGTCGAGAGTGAGTTCGGTGCCGTCAAGCGTGACAAACTTTTCTCCCGCGCGAGCTTTGTCGACGATGACCGAGTGACCGAGGAGTTTCGAAGCATCAAACGCGTGGAGCGGCTGCCCCAACTCCATCATCACGAAGTTCGTGGCGTCGACGACGTTGTTGATCGTTTTCATGCCGACCGACTCTAAGCGTTTCGCCAACCACTCCGGCGACGGACCCACGCGAACGCCACGAATGCCGCGACCCGTGTAACGAGGGCACATATCGCTCGCAACGAGCGACAGTTTTGTCTGCTCGCGTGTCGAACCTTGTTCGATCATCGTTTCGAGGGGAAATTTCACTTCACGGCCGAGAAGGCAGGCGATCTCGCGCGCAAGCCCGAAGTGTGAAAGACAATCGGCGCGGTTCGCGGTGACCTTGAGATCGAGCAAGATGTCGTCGAATCCCATGTAGGCCGCAAACGGTTTTCCGACGGGTGCATCTTTCGGGAGAATGCGAATACCGTCAACTCCGTCATCCGGCAAACCCAATTCTTTATTCGAGCAGAGCATGCCGCCCGATTCGACTCCGCGGATCTTCGAATGCTTGATCGCGAAATTGTCCGGCAAAACTGCACCCGGAAGAGCGACGACTACGTTGTCGCCTTCGTTGTGGTTGCGCGCACCGCACACGATCTGGTGCACGACACCTTCGCCGGTTGAAATCTGGCAAAGTGTCAGGCGATCGGCGTTCGGGTGCTGCTCTTTTTTCAAGATGTGACCGATGACGACGTGATCGAATTGCGCCGCGAGATTCTCGATCGACTCCACTTCAAGGCCTGCGCCCGTCAGGAGAGCCGAGAGTTCACCCGTCTTTTTGAAATAGTCTTGGATATCGATGTAGTCAGAGAGCCAACGGAGAGAAATCTTCATACAGAGAACTGCCTCAAGAAACGAACGTCGTTTTCGTTGAACAACCGGATGTCGTCGATGCCGTACTTAATGATCGCCATGCGCTCGACACCGAAACCGAACGCGAAACCTTGCCACTCCGGATACGAAACGCCCGCGAATTTTAGAACGTTCGGGTGAACGAGGCCGCTGCCTCCGATTTCGATCCATCCCGAGGTCTTGCACATACGGCACGGTTCGTTGCCGATATAGCCTTTGCCGATGCAGATCGGGCATGAGCAATCGACTTCCGCCGAAGGCTCGGTGAACGGAAAGTACGAAGGCCGGAAGCGCGTTTTCAAATCCTTACCGAAGTACTCACGAACGAAAAACGAGATCGTGCCTTTGAGATCGGCCATCGACACTTTGCGATCGATGCAAAGACCTTCGATCTGGTGAAAGTTCGGCGAATGCGAGATATCCGAGTCCGCACGAAACACGGGACCGACACCGATCACGCGCAGCGGAGGATTCTCAAGCTCCATCGTGCGCACTTGAATTGGTGACGTGTGCGTTCTCAAGACGTGCTCTTTGTCGACGTAGAAAGTGTCTTGCATGTCGCGCGCGGGGTGATCCGGCGGGAAGTTCAAGCCTTCAAAGTTGTAGCGATCTTTTTCGATCAAAGGGCCGGTGCGAACGCTGTAACCAAGTCGCGCCAAAATGCCGGAGATCTCTTCAATCACGAGCGCAATCGGATGACGTGCGCCGGTTTGGCCCACGTTTGATGGAAGAGAAAGATCGAGTGTCTCGGCCGCGAGCTGAGCCGCGAGCTCGCCTGACTTCAGGGCCTCTTCGCGCTCGGAGTAGATGGCTTCAAGCGCTTGCTTCACTTCGTTGACGAGTTTGCCGAACGCCGGTTTTTCTTCGGCGCTGAGCTTGCCCATCTCTTTCATGATCGAGGAAAAGCTCCCTTGCTTTCCCAGGAACTGAACCTTGGCATCGTAGAGTTCTTTCGCGGTCGGAGCCTTCGCAAACGCCGCCTGAGCGGCCGCGCGGATCTCTTCAATCTTCTCTTCGGGCTTTTCTTTCAACATGCCGGAAATATTGAATGATTCGGGGCTCGTTCTCAAGTAATCTCCCCGTCCAACATGGCGCATAAGAACAAGTCTAACTGGAGCCCCTACACGGCCCGTCGCAAAGCGGCCGGCAAGGGTCCCGCTGCGGGCAAAGCCGGAGAAAAGCCCGCGCATACGCAAGACGGCTCTCGCCATAAACGCGCGGCCCAAACCTACTCATTCGGTGAAGCCGACGACCGCATCTACGACGTCTTCCGCAATCACGACTTCGGCGACTACCCACACGCGAAACGTCAGCAGCTCACGCGCTTCTACGAGCTTCTGATGGCGAATCAAAACGAGCAGAACTTCACGCGCCTGCTGAACATCCGCGATATCGCCATTAAGCACTTCATCGATTCGTTGATCGTTACGAAGCACACGAAACTTTTGTTCCCTTTGCTCGATATGGGAACCGGTCCAGGGTTTCCCGGCATTCCCCTGAAGATTCACTTTCCCGACGACAAGATTATTTTGGCGGAAGGCGTTCAACGCCGAGTCGAGTTCTTGAAACACGTTCGGGACTCGCTCTCGCTCAAGAACTTGCCGATCATCGGACGCAACGTGAACCAAGAGATGTTCTATCCCGTCAATGGAGTGATCACTCGCGCGGTCGAAGACGCCTCGAACACGCTCGGCAACGTCATTAACTGTCTTCAAACCGGCGGCGAAGTCGTTTTGATGAAGGGCCCAAATTGCACGCCCGAGATTCAGCCCGCTCTCGACAAGTGGGGCGAATACTTCGAACTTAAAGCCGACGTCGCCTACGAAATTCCGAAATCCCCGCACGAGCGTCGCCTTTTGATCTTCAAAAAAATCAAAGCGGCTCCTCTCCCTGATTTCGAACAACTCGATCTCGACTGGGAAAAAGAATTCGGGAGAGAGACCGAATGATCGCCGATAAAACCATCTCTTCAAAATCAAACGCACTCGTGAGCGAATGGATGGATTGCCTGACGTCAAAAGGCATTCGAAAGCACGGGATGTTCTTGGTCGCCGGAGAACGCGCGGTTCGCGAAACTCTCGAACGAGCGCCTGGTCTCGCGCGCTCTCTCATCCTTTGCAGCGATCGCCATTTCACTGAGCAGCAGAAGTCCTCAGGACCCCTTTCAGGTCCGCGCTCGTGGATCCCGCTCGTCGAACGCGCGCGCGAACTCACTCGCGGTGGTTCGTTCTCGGTCATCGCGGTTGCGCGCACGATCTTCGATGACCTCGACGTGAGCGGAACCCACGCTCCCCTCTTACTCACCCATACACCCAAGATCGAAGACGCCGACCTCTCAAAAGATCCCGTCGGTCTCGAGGTCTTGTGCGCTCTGGGTGATCCTTCGAACGTAGGAGCTCTTCTGCGGTCGGCAGCGGCGTTCGGAGCCTCACGCATCGTCTTGCTGAAAGAGTGCGCGACTCCATTTCACCCGAAGGCCGTGCGTGCGGCGAGTGCGGCAACGATGCTGACTCCACTTTCTAGAGGCCCCTCTATTCGCGAGCTCGACGGCATTAAAGGCCCAGTGCTCGCTCTCGATATGCAGGGAAAAGACCTCGGCTCCTTCGAATGGCCGAAGAACGCACGACTTCTCATCGGTGAAGAAGGACAAGGTGTACCGTCGTCGAAGTCGTTCGAGTATCTCTCGATCCCGATGGCGAAAGACGTTGAGTCTTTGAACGCGACCGTTGCCGCCAGCGTGGCTCTCTACTCGTATGCGGCTCGCAAGAAATAGCTCGTTTCATCCGGTCGGCGTCGCCTAGGCTTCGAACTCCGGCTTTCGAATCGCGTAGAGGCGTTCGTTCTGCGTGTTGAAAAACTCGCGTTCTTTCTGGAGATTCACGTCGCCCGCCATGCGCTGGGGCTTCACGCGCTCGACGAGAATCTGATCTCCGCCTTTCTCGAGAAGCGTAAGCACTTCCGAGACGAACTCCTCTAAAGGCATCGCGTTCGGATCCTGCGCCTGCCGCTCTCCCATCAGCGCCGTTCGCACGTACGGAGGCACAAGCTCGATCACGCGAACGTTCGTTTCGCGAAGCTGCCATCGGAGCGATTCGCTGTAAGAATGAATGGCCGCTTTCGTTGCGGAGTAAGTCGGCGTGAGCGCGAGCGGAACGTATGCGAGTCCCGATGTCACGGTCATGACGGTGGCCTCTGACTTCGTGAGCAAGTGCGGGAGGAGCGCTTGTGTGAGAAGAAGCGGCGCCAAGAGATTCGTGGCCACCGTTTCCGTGATGATCGAAGGATCAGAGCCTTTGGGCAGGTTCTCGTTCTTCATAATGCCGGCCATGTGAATCACGACGTTCAGCGAAGGGTGTTTCGCAACCGCCTCTTTGGCGAAACTCGCGATCGCGTCGCTCGATGAGAGATCGACCGTCAAAGTTTTGAGTCCTTTTGCGCGAGCGGCTGCGAGCTTCGATTCGCTCCGGCCCGCGACGATCACGTCGTTCCCTTTTTTAAGAAAGGCTTCGGCGAGCGCAAGCCCGATACCGGAGCCACCACCTGTCATCAGAATCGTTTGTCCTGTCAGTTTCATGCCTCTCACGACACCCCAATCGCGAAGGTCCGTCAATCGGGTGCGTTCAAGAAAGCGTTTCAGAGGTGTTTAAGTTTTAGACGATCGCGCCTTCGCCATCTGGAAAGAGAACGTTCGTCACGTGGGCCCGCCATTCGCAAACCTTGCCGCCCGTCAGGAACTCATTCTTTAAAGAGGAAGCTATGAAACGCCTCTCGATGCTCGCAGTTGTGGCCTTTTCGTTAACGTCGACACTTGCTTCGGCGCAAATCCGCATGCCTTCTTTCAGAGCGCTTTGCTCGTACGAGCCTGCCTGCAGCAAAGTCGGCTCCGAGAAAAACGGCCAGGTCGTCTACCGACAGCCGAACCCGACGCTTCTTCGCAATTACTACGGCGATTCGACGATGCGAAGCCTCATCATCCGCATCGCTGAGCAATACAACATTGATCCAGTCACTCTCGTCGCAGCTCCGCTCGCGGAGAACACGCTCAACGTGAAGAAGCTTTCGCGCGTGATCGAAAATCAATTCGACAAAGCTGATCAGTATGACGATGACGGACGCCCGATGGTTTTCAACGTCGCGATCCACGAACCTCTTTCGGTCGGCCCTGGTCAAATCTACGTCTCCGTTGCAAAGCGCGTTGAGAAGCTGGCAGCATCCATCGAAGGCCGCCCCATGCGCAAAGGTGGCGAGATTAAGAATGAACTCTTCAAGCCTGAGGGTGCGCTCCGTTACGCAGCCGCGATTCTCCGTGACGCTCAAGACACGTACGCGGCCGGCGGAATCGATATCTCGCGTCGCCCAGAGATTCTCGCGACCCTCTACAATATCGGCAAAGTGTCAGAGCGCTTGAGAAACCTTCAGTACCGAATCAAAGACACAAAAGGAAAAGCAGAAACGCTTCCGAATTACTTCGGTTACTGGGTCGGTCTCAACTACGAGCACATCCGCACCGAATTGAACTTGCCGTCGAAGCTTGATCGTTAAGGATTCAAAGAAATGAGCTGATCCATGAGATCAGCCGGTGGGGCGGTCTTCCAGAGACTCAACACGAAGCCGCCCTCGCCTGAGCCGGTCGGCTTCACTGCCACCGCTCCCCGCGAACGAAGCATCTGCATGTGGGTTCCGATCTCGCCGTTGACGAGATCCCATTGAACAAAGCACGAGCACGCAAGCTCGATCGCTCTCGCCAACTCTCCGAACGATGAATCGGTCTCTTTCATAAGCGCGCTCTCCGCGATCATGACGGCGTCGCGCATTTGTTCATCGATGCGGCGACCGAGGTCGGGATCGCGCTCGTGTAGCTTTTTAACTCTCGCCACGCACTCCGACGTAATTCCGCGCTGACCGGAGTACGAAACGAACCATTGAGGTTTCCACGCGATCGTGACGAGCGAACGTTCGCCGCCGCGAACGAACTTTAACGCCTGACCCGCCACGGCGACGGCGACATCGAGACCTGACGATTCGCCGTGGAACAGATTCTCGAGTTGCCGACAGAATTCGTGAAGTTCGTTTTTTGAAACCTGCCCGCGCGATTCGAACCAACGCCCGACCGCGACACTCAAAGCGCCCGAAGCGCCCATACCGGCCCCGACCGGAATCGTATTTTCGATTTCGAAATGACCTTTGATCGAATCACGCTTCAAACCTGTCATCTCGCAGGCGCGCTCGATCACTCCCCAAAAGAGCAGTTTCAACTCATCGCCGTGTTTTCCCGAGAAGCTCGCACTCGCGGCTTCTGGGGTTTCGGTATAGCGGAGCTTGAGAGAACGCGCCGGAACAGGAAAGACAATCGCGGGATACCCGCGAATCACCGCGTGCTCGCCCGCTAAGATCGCTTTACCGAAAACCGTCGTCTCCATGGCTTAGTTCAATCCCAATGAGAAAACTTGAAACCGACCTTGTGCAAACTGCGCAAGCTCGCGTGCTTTCGCGCGCCCCTCATCGCTGTTGCGATAAAGGAGATGCACGTTGGGTCCTGCATCCATCGTCACGAGAGGACCTTCGCCCTCCGACCACAAACGGTCGCGGACGAAATTTAAAACCTCAAGCGAGCCACCGGTCATGTAACCGAACGAAGGCTTCGATGTTTCGAAGAGCGCGTGCATATCCCAGAACTCGGCCCACGCGATTTCGAAAGCACCTCGCCAGTCGTTCTTCTTCAATGCCGTTACAAATTCAGCGACGCGCTTATCCGCGCGCTCAGGGCGGCCGAGGAAAAGTTCAGACGTCGTCACACGCTGATGCGCTTCGCTGGACGACACGGCTTTGACCCGCTCATCGACGACAACGACTTGGTGAAGGAGATCGCCGAAGCTCGCGAGCTCCGGGACATCCGTCACTTTCGACGGCTCCCACACCGACCACGGCGCAAAGAACGAACGACACGAAGAGCCGGAACCCAGGCGCGAAAAGTTCGCGGCCTGATCGACCGATGGGAGCGGTTTGTTCGTTAATTTCGAAAGAGCCTCGCACGCAACTTTTGTGAGAGCCGCAAACGACGATGCACTCGATGCCAAACCACAATCCGAAGGAAAACCGTTTGCCGAACGAACGTGGAAAAACCCTTCGAAGCCAAAGTGCTGCTTCAACATCGCGAGATGAGCGAGAAAGCGCGTCGAACCTTTTTCGGAAAGCGCAAGCGGCTCAAAGGTTTTTCCTTCGAAGGTCTTGAGCGGCTCCCAAACGTCGCGCGAGAGAGTCTTATCATGTTCAAGCTGCACGTAAGAAAGAAGGTGCGGAAGCGTGAACGACAGCGATGTGTTCGTCGGGATATTCTTCGCTCGCGGAGCGCCGGTTTCCGCGGTTGATGCGTGCTCGATCTTTCCCATGTACTTGATCAGCGCGATGTTTGAAGGAGCGGTTTGAGTCCAGATCAAGCGTTCATCTCCTGCAAAACTTCGAGTCCGATCGTGAGAGCGTCGTGAGTGCCGACGACGTCGAGTCCGCGGCCTTTGGCCCACAGATGAACATCTTCGGTTCTGGTGCGTGGGTGAATGGCCAAGATGATATCGGCTCCCATCGCTCCGCAGCCTTTCGCGGCCCAGAATAGCTCATGATTATCACGCATTTGATCTAGCAAATCGGCGGTCGCCGGCGCGGTCAAGCCGGACTGCCGCAAAACAAGCGCACACGCATTCACCGCCTCGATCAGCCGCATCTCATCGGCGGAGTCGAACGCTTTGCGAGCTTCAAGAACGATCGTTCTGAGAGTCGAGTGCGGCGCAAGCGTCCCTTGCCGAAGATGTTCGTGCGTCGCGAGCTTTACGCCCGTGCGAATGAGCGAAAACCCGATCTCCGCAAACGGCCATTCCAGGCGCGAAGCCTCAAGTTTAAGGCCATCGTAGTATGTGACTCCGCCCGTCAGTTGCGCGACGACATCCGCACCCGAGGGCGGCGTGCCCTCACCGTTCCAGGCGCACGCGCGGTACTCCGTGAGGAGCGCTCGCAGATCGAGCGGGGTCGTCCAGTCATTCAAAAAGGCGTACAGCAGGAGGAACTGGGCTGACGATGCACCGAGCCCTCCTTTCCCGGAGAACGGATCCTCGAAGTCGAAGGACCACTTCGCAATTTCGTCTGGGTGACGTGCGGCGAGCAAGCCAGCGGGCGAAGATGCGTGCCAAGGATGACGATCACCTCCACCCGCTTTCACTTTGAGCTTAAAGCGGGGCCCGGTCGTGAGAAGAAGCGAAGGCCCGCCATCGAGCGCGACGTACTCGCCGATCAAAAATGTTTTCGCAGGACAAGAGAGAATCAAAACGTGAGGTCTCGCTTTACGGCTGCTTATCCGGGATGACGACGTTCGCTTGAGTCGTCAACGTCGGTGCGGCGACCGCCGAAGCCACCACGGCCGCGGCGACGGCAGCCGAAGCGGCACCCGTCGCTTGCGTTGCCGCTTGGCCTTTCGCGCGCTCGCGAATCTCTTTTAAGACTTCGATCGCATTCGAGAGGGTGATGCGCTTGGTGAGCGCCAAGATCTCTTCAAGACGCGATTGAACGAGCGGCATTTCTTTTTCGGAAGCCCCTGCGCCCATCGTGAGATTTTTAATGTGAAGCTTCATATGACCTTCGGTGATCCCAACGGTCGTCAGAGCTTTCAGCGCACCCAAGTTTTGAACGAGGCCCACTGCTGCACAGATGCGCGAGAGATCGTTCGCCGACTGAATGTTCATGATCTTCAAAGAAAGTTGCGCGGTCGGGTGAAGCTTCGTCACTCCGCCCACGATACCCACGACGATGGGGGCTTCGAAGCGGCCGATCAGTGTGCCGTTTTCGTAAGTCCATTTCGTGATCGAGCGGTACTGCCCGTCACGTGCCGCATAGGCGTGAATGCCGGCTTCGACCGCGCGCCAGTCGTTGCCGGTCGCGATCAAAATTGGATCGATGCCGTTTAAGACGCCCTTGTTATTGGTCGCGGCCCGGTAAGGATCTTGAAGTGCGAAGAGCGAGGCTTCTTCGATTTTGCGACCGAGTTCGGGCGCGATGTTCGGCATGCGAACGGTCGCGACCGTGAGTTTCGTGTCGACGAGATTCGAGAGAATGCACATCGTGACCGTCTCACCGGTCGCCGATTCGACGTGCGTTTTCAAATACTCGCAAACTTGGTTGATGATGTTCGCCCCCATCGCGTCGCATGGATCAGCGAGCACGTGGATGACGGCCATCGAGTCACCGGCCGCGAAGCTCACGCCCGCGGGCGCGTTCGTGCGCGGAACCCGGCGCACCTGAATTTCCTGAACGCCGCCACCGCGCGCGACCAAGCCGTGCGCAACATCGCGGTTCACGAGCGTGATCCACTCAGCCGAGTGCTGAGCCACGATCGTCGCAAACGCGTCGAAGTCACGAACGCGTGCGAGTTGAATTTGTCCGATGATGAGGTTGCCGCGAACCTCGGTTGTGATTTCGCCTTCTTCGCGAACCCACTTCGCCGATTTCGATGCGGCGGCGATGATCGATGTCTCTTCGACCGCCATCGGCACGACGACGTCACGCCCATCGATCTTGAAATTCGTCGCAACCCCGAGTGGCATCTGGAAGTAACCGATCACGTTCTCGACGAGTTTTTCCGCGAGGCCTGTGTCTTTCAAGCCGCCACCGCGCAAGAACGAAACGTCTTCAGCGCTGAGGGCACCCATGTCGCGCAAGCGTTCAAAGCGCTCGTCGCGCGAAAGTTTTGAGAAGCCTTTAAATGTGTCGGTCATGTCAGATCCCATGCTCTCAACTCCCTCAAACTCTCGATGCTCGCGGCACCCGTGCAAAACAAAGCGGTGCGAAGCTCAAACTCCAGGCGCTCCATTAACTGATCGAGCGCGATCTCCGGATCACGACCTTGGCCGTCGACACCTTCGACCGCCGCGCGGATGATCGGCTGAGCCAAACCCACCGCTTTTGCGCCGATCGCGATCAGCTTCGCGACATCAAGCCCGGTTCGAACTCCGCCCGACGCCCACACCTCGAAGTCGGCCTTCACCGACAGGGCCGCTTGAAGCGACTCGACAGTGCCCACGCCCCAGTCTTTAAACGTCTCCGCGGCCTGTGCCCGCGAACCCGTTGCCCGACCGCCCTCGACCCGGCCCCAGTGAGTTCCACCGAGTCCGCTGACGTCGACCGCGTGCAAACCGATTCCGTTTAATCGCCCGAG
>CAJYIL010000383.1 GCA_913774795.1 Pseudobdellovibrionaceae bacterium | reverse complement strand
AGCGAGAACGTCTTTGGTTTCTTTGCGGTCGAAGAACCCTGTTCCGCCCGTAATCGCGTAAGGGATTTGCGCTTTTCGGAGTTGGGCTTCGACCATTCCGCCCTGACCGTTTGAGCGGTACAAGATTGCGATGTCGTCGTACTTGTAACCTTTGTCGGTGAAGTAGCGAATGTGATTGGCGACTTCTTCGGATTCGATGTCGTCGTTCTCATAAACGAAAAGCTCGGGGAGCTCGCCGTTGGCGGCCGCCGGGTTTGGCTTTAACACCTTGCCGTGGCGCTTTTCGTTCTTCGCGATGACTTCGTTGGCGATTTTCAAGATAGCCGGAGTCGACCGGTAATTTCGCTCAAGGCGAATCACTTTGCAGTTATCAAAGTTCTTCGGAAAATCGAGAATGTTCGAGATGACCGCACCTCTCCACCCGTAGATCGACTGATCATCGTCGCCGACGACCGCGATGTTTTGGTGAGCTTGCACTAAGCCACGAACGAGGTTGAACTGCGTGACGTTGGTATCCTGGAACTCGTCGACCATGACGTGCTTGAACTGATTCTGCATCTGCTCAAGGATTTTCGGATCGTTCTTGAAAAGTTCGAGTGGCTTGATGAGAAGACCTTCGAAATCGACGACACCCAAACTCTCAAGGCGCTTCAGGTACTTCGGAAGAAGAACTTGAGCCATCACTTCGTATTCGTCGGCTTCATTTTGCGCGCGCGTGCGACCGCGTCCTCGCCAATCGCTCATGATCGAGAAGATCTTGTCGACCTTAAACGATTCCTTCGCGCTGTTTTTGATGCCGGCACTCAGCTCTTTGAGGATCTCGTGCGAGTCACCTTGATCGATGACCCCGAAGCCGCTCGGGAGACCCGCTTGCTTGTGGTACTTGCGGAGCATCTGAAGGCCGAAAGAGTGGAAGGTGCCGGTCCAGATGCCGCCCGCCGAAGACCCAATCTTCGCGCCCACTCGGTGTTTGAGTTCTCGTGCGGCTTTTGTGGTGAACGTGAGAACGCAAACTTCTTGCGGCTTTACTCCGGTTGTCGAGAGGATTTGGCCCGTGCGTGAGACAAGCACGGTCGTTTTGCCGGAGCCTGCTCCGGCAAGAATGAGCAAAGGCCCATGCACGTGAAGCACGGCCTCGCGTTGTTCAGGATTGAGTCCGGTTGTCCAGTCGATCAAAGCGATAACGCTTTAAGGGCGATTGTGAACGAGAGCACGTGTGCCGTCTTGGAAGGCCACGTCGACTTTTTCGTTCGTCGCGTTCGTGACGAAGCCTACGCCGAATTTCGGGTGCTGAATGGCGTTCGCGAGTTGGAACTTCGACTTCATCGAGTAAGCCACGACGTTGTCGTCACCGATTTGCGATTTGAGATCGTTCCAGATCGCCGCGTGATCGGGCTCGCGCGATTTCGAAACGCGTCCCGACTTTTTGAGGGCGCCCGGCTTTTTTTCGGCTTTTGGTTTTGTGAGTTTGAAAGTCTTTGTGGCGCCGCAAACCTCGCACTTGCACTTCGCGGAGGTTGGCGTCGTGTGAGCGACGACGACGAAGTAGCGATCTACTCCGCACTTCTTGCAAGGCATGTTGATATTACGAGCGACCGCGGGGAGTTCAGTGAGTTGTTCCGACATGAGATCAAGAATAGCTTATGTGCCGAGCGATGTGTAGACCGTAAGTGGCTCTTTGAGGTCTTTCTGGATGGTCTCGGTTCCGTCGAGGTAATACGGTCCTTCGCCCTTTTCAAGACGCCGCTGAAACGATTTGAGACTGTCTTCGTTGACCGGATCGACTTCGAAACCCGCCGACCGGTGGGTGTCATGAAAACCAGCTCTTAATTTTTTGGTGAAAAAGGTCGGCCAGATGCTCGGATCAATATTCACGCGGTACGTCAGAGTGCGGGAGTACGAGTGAACCGGTGTGTAGGCCGTGAGCACTTCGAAGTCGCCGTAGTGCGCATGGAGTCTCACGGCAGGCGATGTCCACTGAGTCATTCCGCAGCAGGTTTTGACGTTCGCGTACCAGAGTCCGAATGCCTTCGAGAGAAACCCGATTCCGTAAAACTGATCTTGTTTATCAACGAGCGAGTTCACCGAAC
>CAJYIL010000382.1 GCA_913774795.1 Pseudobdellovibrionaceae bacterium | reverse complement strand
GATTAAGATTTGGCGCGTTTCGCTCAGATCGAATTTCTGTTCGATTTTCAGTGCCAAGTGCGATGCCCTTCATCAACTCGTCGATCGAAACTAAGTCATAGCACATGGTCTCGCGCGAGCACGAGCGTTTCCAGCACGGGCCACAGCTGGCCGCCGAGAGAACGTGCAGCCCGCGGTCGTAAAGATCGATTTCGTGAGCGCATGTCGGACCAAACCAAGCGACCGTCCATTTTTGCAGCGCGATCGCCAGATGCATCCCGAGCGAATCGCCGGTCACGACGACATCGCACGCTTCAACGCTCGTGATTCCGTCACGCAAACCTTTGTCGGTCGGCGAACAAATCACCGGAAGACCGGCGGCGATCTTTTCGTTTCTCTCTGCATCTTCTTTTCCGCCCAAGAGAACGATGCGAACGCCGGTTCGAGCGAGTTCCGCGATCAGTTCGCGATGCTTTTCGATCGTCAGTTTTTTGTACTGGATGACGCCGCTACAACCCGTGTTGAGGCCGATGATGAGCTCTCCGTTGGGAGCCCACTCACGTCGGCGACGCGCGGCTTCGCGCTTCTCGGATTCGTTCAAACGCAACACATACTCGTCACGCACCCAAGGACCCAGCTCGAGAGCTTCGTGCGCGAGTTGCGTTTCGGTCTTGCGATTCTCGACGAACTTCTTGCGATCCGAGAGACCGATCTCCCAGAGCTCTCGAGCGGCTTCACTCGCAGGCAATACAGCGCCGGTGCGAGGATCAACGGTAAAACCGTAAACCAGATCCGCGTGCGTGAGCTTCAAGATGCCCGCCGACTTTTGGCCTTTGTCGACCATGAGGGCGATATCAAATTCGAGGGCGCTCAGTTTCAAGAGATCGTCAGCGTCGGTCGTCAACACGCGGTCGATCAGCGGATTTTCAGCGAGTAGAAGATGGGCCGGCTTTTGCGTGATCCACGTAATATGGGCGCCGGGGTATTTTCGACGAATCGCCGGGAGAAGCGCTGTCGATCTAACGACCGCTCCAAGCGCCTCAAGATGCACGAGCAAAATTCGCACGCTCGGCACACTCATGTGCGGGCACAGCGGATCACAGATCTCGCTTTTACCGCACGGCTTGTAGCCGTTGAAATGACGGCAACCGACAACTTGACTCATGGTTTCATGTTACGCCGTGAATCGACGACGCGGCACCGGGGCGAAGGACCGGTTCGTCGACGATCAGTCGTTCGAAAGAACAGGCGGCCCGACGATCGCTTTCGCGAAGATCACGGAATCGAAGCGGCGTTTGCCGCCCTCCTCGCCTTTGAAGTCCAGGGAGGAATTTACAACCTCGACACCTGAAATTGTGGGGTCGGGAAAAGCCACGATCGCCTGCCAGACGCGCCCTTTTCCGTCATACACGAATTGGATTTCGTGATTTTTCGTGCCTTCTTTGAACGACACGATCGCCGTGCGCGGAAGAGCGCCCTTCTCACCAACGGCATCGAAGAAATTCGTGTCGCGCGTCTCGAATTTGGGCCTCAGCAAAATGTAACCGTTCGAATCGGGTTTCAGAGCCGCGCCACTGGCGTCTGTCAGCTCGAGAGTGACGTCGCTTCGATCGGCACGCATGAATTTGAGATTGAGTTCAACGTTGCCCGTGAATTCAGTGGTGCGAGTCGTGAACGCTGCGAAGAGGACTAAGCCCAAACCTAGCACAAAGAGTGCAACGACAATCCACAGAGCGATAAACGTTTTCTTCATGGTTTGCCGAGATTCACGGCTTTCGCGACGGCGACGATCTTGCCGATTTTAATTTTCGACTCGAGACGAACGATAAGTTTGCGGTCGTCGTTCGTCATCCAGACGAACACGTCGCCGATCGGCGTGAATTTTCCGTCGAGCGAAATCGTGGGCTTTACGACGACGCAGTCGAAATCACCCGCCGGTGTCGAAATCGATTCCTTACGCACGTACTCGGCGTTCAACACCAGGTTCTTTCCTTCGTGAGCAACGCGAAAGGATGTCTTAATGCCCGGGCGCCATTCGAACGCGCGCAAGTAGTAGGCGGCGCTAAAGACGTTCTGAGAATACTCCGGGATATCCCAGGCCTTCTCTTCTTGCTCGAGCTTTTTCTCTTCATTGATTTTCTTGTCGTAGTAGTTCGCCCGCTTTTTCGACCAGTCGAACACCGTGCGCACTTCGCGAAGCTGCTTCGACTCTTTCACGTGGAGCGCGTAGCTCTGAGGGACGAGCGTTTCGAAATCAACGAACGTTTCAAACCAGTCGTCGACGGCGTAGAACATCGCGAAGACTGAAGATGATTTCGCGGTTCCGACAAAGCGGTACGACTTGCGACCGTTGACTTCGGCGAAGTTGCGCACTTCGACGGTCATATCACCACCGACGACGGCGAAGTACGAAACTTCCATCGTGACCTTCTCGCCGACACGGTAAGGATCTTTCGTCGGGCGACGACCTAAGAAACCCTGCCCGTCTTCGATCGACGGTTCGTGTTTGAGACCGGTGTTCGACGCAAGCTTCGCGAGAGCTTGCGACATCGAAGGCGGCGGTGTCGCGGCCGGCAAGACAGGCTGAGTCGCCTGAAGAGTTTTGCTTTTTTTCTTGATTGGCGCCGGCGCAGCTTTCGCTTTTACCGCCGGAAAAGCTCCTGGGACAGGTGGCGGCCCCGGAAGGCGCACGTAAGTACCAGATTGGGTGTCATCGTCGGCAGTGATCTCTTTAACTTCGATTTGCTTGTCGAACTCACTCGTCTTGAGGGCTTCTTCGGCATTTTCGGCGGTCAGAATTTTCTTCGTCGCGCAGCCGCTCAGGGCCATCGCGACCGAGATTAAAACCAGTGCGAGCGAACGATTGCGCTTAATCACGAAACTCTTTCCAACGCCGGTGAATCCACATCCATTGTCCAGGATGTTTGCGGACGATCGCCTCGATTTTATCAGTATAAATTTGCGTCATGGCTGCGATGTTTTGGTCTCTTGGGCCATGGTCGAGTCCCTCGGGGATCCATGGAATCGCCCGCTCGAAGACCATCACATGCCGGCCATCGGATTTTCGGTAGGTATAACTGGGAACAACGGGCGCATGAGTGCGATCGGCCATCAGTGCACACCCCATCGCGGTGCCTGTCTCGCGGCCGAAGAATTTCGTTCTCACGCCGATGGGCGGTCCCATGAATTGATCGAGAACGAAAACCACGATTTCGTTCTTCTTCAACGCTCGCAAGATGTCGAACGATGATTTTTCAGGCGCGATGAATCGAGTGCCATGTCGCTGGCGCATACCGAACCACAGATCGTTGAGCCAACGCGCTTTGAACTCTTTTGAGATCAGGTGCATTTTGTAACCCAGCCGCGACAGACCTGCGACGGCTAGATCGCCGTTTCCGAGGTGCAAAGTCATCATGATAACGCCTTTGCCCTCTTTCAAAGCGGCCTGCAGATTTTCTTCGCCGACAAGTTCGAAGATCTCATTGATCCGGTCGCGAGTCAGAAACGGAAACGTGAAATATTCAATGAGCGTACGGCCCATTGATGCGAGCGATGCCCTCGCGATCGATGTTCGTTCTTGCGCTGACTTTTCGGGGTAGGCGATTCCGACGTTGTCGATAGCGACTTTGCGCCGAATCCGGAGAACGTCGAACCAAAGAAAGCCGATGAGCGAACCCATCGCCATTTGAATCGAACGTGGAAGATGGCTCACGATAAAGGCGACCGCTTTAGCCAAGAGGCCAATGGCGGGTTTCAAAAACGTCGCGAGTGACGTCTTAGCGTTCTGTTCGGGCGACGGCTTTATCGACGGCGTCAAAGAAAGCTCCTAGATCCGATTGCGGAGTCGCTTGGAGGCGGCTCACGTAGACCGGAATTTGAGACTGCCATGATCCGAGCTTCACGGCATCTTTTTCGGTTATCACAATCGCCTCGGCTTTCAGCGCTGAAGCCTCGCGCTCGATCATCGAGAGGTCTTGAGCTGCATAAGCGTGGTGATCTTTGAAGATAAAATGCTTAAGCACCGTCGCAAACGGAGCCATGGATGTTTCGAACGTAGAAGGTCTCGCGATTCCCGAAGCAAGAACAACGCGCGTCCCCGGCAGTCCGATCGCCGCTTCACTTCCAAGCGCACTGAAGGATCCGATCGCGGATGTGAATTCGATCACCTTCGCGCGAAACGGTTTAATTTGTTCGCGAAGCCAGGCGAGCTGCTCAGGTTCGCCTAAGTTCGTTTTTGAAAGAAAGATGAAGTGAGCGCGCGAGAGCGCATCGAAACCTTCACGCATGCGCCCGAGCGGAAGAGGGCGATAATGCCAGCCAGGCTCGGTCGCATCGAGGATGACGACGTCGATATTCCGGCGAAGACGCCGGTGCTGAAATGCATCGTCGGCAACGATGATGCGCTTGTCAGCTGTCGCAAAAGCCGTGTGCGTCTTCAGATACTCGACTGACTCCGGGCGTTTGCCACCGATCATCACCGGAGTCGACGGATGACGTTTTGCAAGCCACGAAGGCTCATCTCCAAAACGCTGCGCCGTCTTCGTGGAGCCGTCGTTGGGAACTTGCGCGGTTCCTTTTTCGAAGGCGCCATAGCCACGGCTGACGATGGCGCATTGAATTCCTCGCTTCGAGATCTCGTCGGTGAGAAACGAAGTGATCGGTGTTTTGCCGGTGCCACCGGCCGTCAGATTGCCGACGCTGATGATCGGGACTTCGGTATCGACGATTTCAAAGGCGCTCGCATCGTAGAGATGCCCACGCAGGCGTGCGACCGCTCCGAAAAGTTTTGAAGGCGGAGTGAGAAGCCAGCTGACAAGCGCCCCAGGTTCATCGTGAATCATGACTTGGACCCAGGCGCGGCATCGAGATAAGCGTTCAAGATCGCAAGAACGCGCTTCGTCGCTCCCCGTGAGCCGAGCGCGGCACGAACACCCGACATGTCTTGAAGTGCCTTCTCACGAAGGGGCCCTTGCGCCAACCTTTGCAGCTCATCGGCGAGTCGCTCGGGGTTGGCTTCTTCCTGAAAAAGCTCGGGCGCAACTTGTCGGTCCATGACCAAGTTCACAAGACCGAAGAATTTTGTTTTGGTGACGAGCTTCTTCGCAAACCAAGCGGTGATCGCCGTCATGCGGTACATGATCACCATGGGTTTTCCCATGAGACCGACCATCAACGTCGATGTTCCGGATTTTGCCAAGATCACATCGGCGAGATTGATCATATCGAGAGGGTCTTCTTTTACGATTTGAATCGACGCCGACGACGCCTCAAGAGCGGCACCAAACTTCTCGCGGTCGAGCGTCGGTGCCACCATCAACACCGGACGAATCGAAGGCATTCGCCGTACGAGAATCTCGGCAGTCCGAATTTGCGTTTGGAGATGGTGTTCAATCTCACTGTTGCGTGATCCCGGCATCAGGCCGAGAACGATGTCACCCGTGCCGATGCCGAACCGCGATCTCTCAAAAGCGCGTTGCTCCTCCGACATCGAGTTCTCAGGAAGTTCGTCGAGCAACGGATGCCCGACGAAATCACAGCGCACGCCGTGCTCTCGATAGAACGTTTCTTCAAAGGGAAAAAGAACCAGCATGTGATCGACATCGCGACGAATTTGTTTTACGCGTCCCGTGCGCCACGCCCAGACCTGCGGCGAGATGTAATAGATGACGCGAATGCCGCGCTTTTTCAGCTGCTTCGCGAGTCGAAGATTGAAGTCAGGGTAATCGAGCAACAGCGCGAACTTCGGTCGGCGTTTTGACGCCTGTTCCAAAAGGCCGTTGAACACGCGCCGAATGACCGGGAGATGTTTTAAGACTTCGGTGAGGCCCACGATCGCGAGCTCTTCACTGCGTCCGATGCACTCGAAACCTAGCTTCTCCATCTGCCGTGAGCCGATGCCGAACGCGTCGATCTCGCGGCCTTCTGCCTTCCAGGATTCAAGGATTCGCTGCGCGTATAGAGACGACGACGCTTCGGCCGCAATGATCAGAACCGAATCGCGCGCCTCCGCGGTCATGACGGGAATTTCTCGAGTCGTGCGTAAATTTCTTTTTGAACGGAGGTCGCGACACGCATGGCGTTGAGGCCATCGTCACCCGTGACGACGACATTGCCTCCCGTGCGAATCGCGTTCAGAAATGCTTTTGTCTCGGCCAGCAGCGCATCGCCTTTTTCGAGCGACCACGATTCAAACTCAAGCGGGAGATTCTCAGCGGTCTCAGGATTGTTTGGCCACTCGCCCGTTTTCGTCGTGAGATTGACCTCGCCTGATCCAAAATCGATCGAGAGATACTGCTGCTGTTGGAAAACACGGAATTTGCGTGTCGCGTTTTGCGAAACACGCGACGCCGTCACGTTGGCGACCGTGCCCGACTCGAATTCGATTCGCGCGTTGGCAATGTCGACGACTTTCGTCAAAACCGGAGCTCCGACGGCCGAGACCGACTTCACCGGCGACTTAACGAGCGACATGATGACATCGATATCGTGAATCATGAGGTCGAGAACTACGTCGACATCGACGCCGCGAGGTTTGAACGGCGCCAAGCGGTGGCACTCGATGAACAATGGTTTATTCAATTTCGCCTGCGCCGCTTGCAGCGCTGGATTGAAGCGCTCGACGTGACCGACTTGAAGCTTCAGGT
>CAJYIL010000381.1 GCA_913774795.1 Pseudobdellovibrionaceae bacterium | reverse complement strand
GGCCGAACACCTACTACACGACCGTTTTCGTAGTTGGCGGAGAAGGCAAAGCCTGCCTTTTCGAAAAAGAGATGAAGCTGGCTTCAGGCGGCCTCGTCTTCGCTGAGTTCGGATGCGCGATTGGAATTACGAAGGATAAAGCCACAAATTCGGTTAGCGTCGTCGGCTCCTGCCCCGCGCATTGCACCGGCGGGATGAACATCACGGCCGGTGGCTTTAAAAAAGCGGCCGACGTTGAACCGATGTCGACCGAAGATCTCTACAAAGGCGACTGATCTCAACCGCTAGGCTTAGAAAATAAAAAAGCCCGCGCTTATGAGGCGTGGGCTTTTTTGTTTTAAGCGTGCGGGTGATCTTACAGGTGATCGATCACGATATCGCGAGCCATGACCGTCTTGCGACCGTCGGCTTTCGCGCTTTCAACGCCTTTTTCGCAAAGCGCTTGAACCGCGCGGCTCAAAACTTCAATCGTTTCCGACGATGTATTGCATCCGCCCTTTTCTTTAATGAGCTTCTTAACTTTGCTGGTAACAACGAGAACTTCTGCCATCGTCAGCCTCTTTCCTTGATCGAAGTAAAAAGCCCCCCAGAAACCAATGCGATTGGGCGGCTGGAAAAAAGCATAGAACACCGAAATCGAACAAGACAAGGATCAGATCGAATTAAATCAATCTTATGTCGTCGCGCTGCGTTCGTCGATCGTTAGATGCGCGAATCTTCAGGTGCTTTTCTTCGACCCAGGAGGCCAACGATGAGGATCGAAATCTCGTAGAGCACCATGAGCGGGACAAGAAGCATCAACATGCTCAAAAGGTCTGGCGGCGTTACGATCGCGGCAACGATCGCAAGGATGACGATCGCGTAGCGACGTTTCTCTCTCAAAAACTTTTGATCGACGATTCCGAAGAGACCGAGAAGAACGATGATGAGCGGCATCTCGAAAGCGGCTCCGAAAACGAGAATCATCGTCACGAAGAAAGAAAGATACTCTTCGAGAGTCAGCATGGCTTGACCGACGCTCGACCCGAACTCCTGGAGCAAAAATTTGAGCGCCGCCGGGAGAACGAGGAAGTAGCAAAATCCGCTTCCGAGCAAAAATAATCCGACTCCGCTCCCAATGAACGCCACCGAATATTTTTTCTCGTGCGCGTACAGGCCTGGAGAAATGAACTTCCAGAGCTGATAGAGCCAGATCGGGCACGAGAAGATGATCCCGAGCATTGCGGTGATCTTGATGTGAGCCATGAACATGTCTGTCGGGCTCAAGAAGATGAGTTTACCGTTGGGAAGATATTGCTGAACGGGAGCAACAATGGACTCGAGGACTTTCTCCCGAAAATTCCAGGCGACAACCATCATCGCAAGAATGCCGTACGCAGATTTGATGAGCCGATCGCGGAGTTCGCTCAGATGGTCGGTGAGGGTTTGGCCTTGTCCGTCGTCGATCGGATGGCCGTTTGAATCGAGCAAGTTGCTCACGATTTTTTCTCGCCTTCGTCATCGCCATCAAATGCAGTCAGCGAAAACGTGAGCTGCTCCTCGCTCACTTCACGCTTTTCTTGCTCAACATTCGAGAGATCGGTCGGAACAAAAAGCGATGTTTGCGGATCGACTTCGTAGCCATCCGGTGGAATATGCGTTGTCGAATGAAGTGATGTCGACCCCGGATGATGAGGATCGAAATCGACATCGTCGTAGACGGGCGCTTGCGGAGCCGTGCCCTCTGGTGGTGCGCGGACGGTGGCTTCGTACTTGGCCGCACCTGCGGTGAACGAGTCATTCATCCCTTTACGAGCGTCGTCCCAGGTTTTTCGGGTATCGCGGGCGACGTCGTCAAAGGAGCGAGTGAAGTCGCTGGTTGCGCGCTTCATTTCGTTCATGAATTTTCCGAGCGTGCGGGCGACCTCTGGCAAT
>CAJYIL010000380.1 GCA_913774795.1 Pseudobdellovibrionaceae bacterium | reverse complement strand
TGAAGACTTCGTCGTTCTTGATCGCGAGTTGCAAGTTCAAATGGCCGATCGTGTTGATACGGTTGGCGAGTTTGATGCTGAGCTCTTCGATCTTTTTCGTCGTCTCTTCTCTGAGGCGTTGAGGGGGAATGACACCCATCGAGTCGCCTGAGTGAACGCCGGCGGCTTCGATGTGTTCGACGATTCCGCCGATGACGGTCCAGTCTTTTCCTCGGATCAGATCGACGTCAACTTCGAGAGCGCCGGCAAGGAATTGGTCCATCAAGCACGGAGCTTCGGGCTTGATGTAAGAGCCGTGTCTCGCGAAGTAACTTCTCAGCTCATCAGGTGTTTCAACGACTTCCATGCGGCGGCCGCCGAGAACGTAGCTGGGTCGACAGATGATCGGATAACCGATGCGGTCGGCGATCGCGAGTGCTTGATCTTGGGTCGAGGCCATTCCGTTCGCTGGAAGGCGGAACTTCAGTTCGAGGCACACTTCGGTGAAGCGTGCGCGGTCCTCGGCGAGATCGATCGACTCGAGGCTTGATCCCATCAGGGGAAAGCCTTCTTTGACGAGTGTTGCGGCGAGGTTGATGGGAGTTTGACCGCCCAGCTGCGCGACGAAGCCTTTTGGTTGAGTGTGCTTGAGAATTTCGAGGACCGACTCTTTGGTGAGCGGCTCGAAATAGAGCTCGTTCGACGTGTCGTAGTCGGTGCTCACAGTCTCGGGGTTCGAGTTGACCATGATGACGTGCCAGCCTTCGGCGCGGAATTTTTTGACGCCACGAACGCATGAGTAATCGAACTCAATGCCTTGGCCGATGCGGTTGGGGCCGGAGCCGAGGATGACCACACGGTTTACGTTTGAAACGTTTGCGTTCGCGTTCACGTTCACGTTCACGTTTTGTGATTCGCGAGTGGCCCAATAGCTAGAATAATAATACGGCGTTTCGGAGGCGAATTCGCCGGCGCAGGTGTCGACTTGCGAATAGCCCGGGTGGATGTCGTGCGACCAGCGTTCGTGTCTGACGGCTTCGTCGGTTGTTTTTCTGATGCGGGCGATCGCCGCGTCGGAGAAGCCGAGACGTTTTGCTCGGAGCAACGTGGCTTTGCTGTGTTCTTTGGCGATTTCTTTTTCGAAGTCGATGATCTCTTTAAACTGCTCGAGGAAGAATGGCGTGATCTGCGTGAGCTCGTTAAGACGCTCGAGAGTCCAGCCTTCGCGAAAAGCCTGCGCCAGGTGAAAGAGACGCTGCGAATTCGGTGTCGCGATGAGCTTTTCGTTAAGAACGACCGGTGCGAAACCTTCTTCTCTCGCTTCCATCGAGCTCAAGGCTTTATGAAACGATTCTTTGAAAGTGCGGCCGATGCCCATGACCTCTCCGACTGATTTCATTTGGGTCGTGAGAACGTCTGATGTGCCGGGAAATTTTTCGAATGCAAAGCGCGGGATCTTCGTGACTACATAATCGAGGGCGGGCTCGTAGCAGCTCGGCGTCGTCTTCGTGATGTCGTTGCGGATTTCATCAAGAGTGTAGCCGATCGCGAGGAGCGCCGCGATTTTCGCTATCGGAAAACCGGTCGCTTTGCTTGCGAGAGCCGACGATCGCGAAACGCGTGGATTCATCTCGATGACGACGCGTTCGCCGGTTTCAGGGTGAGTCGCAAACTGTATGTTCGCGCCCCCGGTTGCGAGACCGACGCGGTTGATGATTTTGCGGGCTTCGTCGCGCATCTCTTGGTATTGACGATCGGTCAAAGTTTGTTGAGGCGCGACCGTAATCGAATCGCCGGTGTGAACCCCGCACGGATCAAAGTTTTCGATCGAGCAAATGATGACGAACGTGCCATCTTTGTCGCGCATGACTTCGAGTTCGAATTCTTTCCAGCCGAGGATCGACTCCTCGACGAGGACCTCGCTCGTCGGTGACTCTCTTAAGCCACGAAGGATCATGTGCTCGTACTCTTCAGGCGTGTAGGCCACACCGCCGCCCCCGCCACCTAGCGTGAAGTTCGGGCGAAGGATCAGCGGGTATCCGAATTTGGACGCGACCTCTTGGCCTTGCTCGAATGTGCGAACCATTTCGGATTTAGGATATTTCGCGCCGACTTCGTCGAGGATCGAACGGAAGATCTCGCGATCTTCGGCGGCGCGGATGACTTTAGGATCAGCCCCGAGGAGTTTGACTCCCAGTCGGTCGAGAATGCCGGCATCGGCGAGAGCAAGCGCTAAGTTCAGTGCCGTCTGCCCACCCAGAGTCGGGATGACCGCATCGGGCTTTTCGATTTCGAGGATTTTTTCGACGAAGGGAACCGTGAGGGGCTCGATGTAAACTCGCGTCGCCAGATCGGGATCGGTCATGATCGTTGCGGGATTCGAGTTGATCAGAATGACTTCGAGGCCCTCTTTCATGAGAGCCTTACACGCTTGGGTGCCGGAGTAATCGAACTCACACGCTTGCCCGATGACGATGGGTCCACTTCCGAGAATCAAGACCTTCCGAAGCGATTCAATTTTTGGCACGACTTCCCTTTTCCGCCACTCGGCGGAAGACATCGGTTTTAAAACTTTACCTTTTTCTCGTTGGTATAAACGTAATCAAGTTTTAAGTGACGGTATTGCTCGTACTTGTAGCGCATCTTCAAGAGCTTCAGCATGAGTGCTTCACGTTCGGCCGTCGTGTCGCCATTCTTCTTGATCTTTTTGATCTCCGCCAAGATGTACTTCGAGGCATCGCCCGGATGAAACGCGAAAGCGCGAGAGAAGTGATACTCCTCGCCTTCGGGAATCAAACGGCCATCGAAGATCTCATCGCGATTAAAACCGATGCGAATTGGTGAATGATGAATCACGATTTTTTTGTCGAGGAATAGATCGCGGATGTGAATGTCGTCACCGCGGATTTTGAGGAACTCGAACAGCGAGTGGCGAATGACCGCGAGGTTTTCAAACGCCGGGCGTTCTTCGGAGGTCATCTCAAAATCTTCGAGCTGAAGCGCGTACTGCGCGGGCGTCAAACCGATACCCGAAAGAGGGCGGCTGAAAAGGTACCACTCGAGGAATTGCGTCATCCGCATCTCGAATGCTTCGTTCTCTTCGTCCATGACTCCGGCTTCGTCGAAGAATTCCTTCTTCGCTTTCGCGACGTCATCACGGAAGCGGTCACCGGTGAAAAACACAATCAATCGATCAATCATTTCTTCAAACATTTGAGTCTAATC
>CAJYIL010000379.1 GCA_913774795.1 Pseudobdellovibrionaceae bacterium | reverse complement strand
AGTACCGAGACCCGCTGTTGCATCGATCACGAAAGGCGCTGCGTCCTTGAAGCCGATCGCTTTGGCGAGCGGCTGATTTTTTCCCGAGGTTCTTAATCGATGAAGGAGTTGCGGCGAAGAGAAGTCGACGCTGAGAGGTTGGAGCGCGGGTTCGCTGAGATCACGGAGCGACAACACACCGTCGATACTTTCAAGCGCAAAACCGCGATCGCCCAACGTCGTCACGGAACGCTCATCCAAATATAATTCGGTATGAAAACGAGTGCTGTCACCCAACCTGTTTGAATGGCGGTGTTCCTTAAGCCTTGAAGCTCTGAGGACAGCGGCGACTGTAGACGGGATACGCGTCGGGATGCGACGAAAAGCAAACAGGCTTCTGCGAGCACCGCTGAAACGAGTCGCGCATTTTGCTCGACCGCGAAGATGTGCACGCACGAGATCAAAATGCACGCACCCGAAACGCAGAGAAAAAACGTCTTACTCGCGTCGAAGCCGGCGCGCGTGGCCCAGGTGCGTGCACCGGCTTGAGAATCAGCCATGATGTTTTCGAAGTTCGCCGAGTGAAAGTAAAGAAGAGCGATCGCACCGAAGATACAACCCAGCGACGCATCGGCGATCTCAACTTGGCCCGTCACTGCATAGGCGTAGCCTGCAGTCAGAAGAGGGCCAGTCAGCAGAAACGCAATTCCCTCTGCCCAACCCCGCGCCTTCAAACGCAGTCGTTGAAACGCGAACTCAAGCGTGAACAGCAAAGCGAGCCCGGCCACGATCAGAACCGGCGAGTGAACGATCGCGGGAACTCCGCAAAGGGCCGCGAAGCCTGTCAGACCTAACGCGGCTGCCTTCACGGTTTTCGCGCGCACCCACCCGCGTTGAATCGCGCGCGACCCGCCCTGAGGTCTCAAGCGATCTTGGCCCTTCATGTGATCGCCGTAGTCGTTGAAAAGATTGGTCGCCATCTGAAAAGCTAAAACTCCGATGAACGACGCGATCGCGACTAGCCAATTGATGCTTCTAGCGCCGGCCATCAGGCGCGAAAGCTCAACGAGCATAGGGCCCGCTGACAAAATCAGAGAGGTTGGGCGAATCAGTGTCGCAAAGACCTTCGTGAGAGCCGGAACTTCAACGGAGGCCGCATCGAGAATTTCGAATGTCACTTGCTCCGAGGAAGTCCCGACGTTCAAAGAACGAATCGGGAGAGCGACTTGCTCTGTCGAGAACGAGCCGTCGAGATACCTCGTGAAGTCGGTGTCACGACGGGACAAGGTTTTGAACGAGCGAGTGGAGCTCATTTCTTGCGCCAGTAAAGAGGCTTCGAG
>CAJYIL010000378.1 GCA_913774795.1 Pseudobdellovibrionaceae bacterium | reverse complement strand
CCACGGAAATCACTCGACTTGTCGTGACGGCGATACAGACGATAGAGACTGTTCTTACACCAACGAGGGCACATGCCCGGCCGGCCAAACGGTCGTCAAAAACCACGAGGGTTACAACTACCTCGCTGAGCAACTCGCATCACTCGGTTACATCGCTGTCACCATCAACGCGAATCGCGGCATCACGTGCGGCAACGGCAACGATGCTGACTGGGGTCTCAATCTCGCGCGTGGTCGGTTGGTTCTCCGCCACATCGAACTCTGGAATCAGTGGGCAACATCGGGCGGAGCTCCCTCATCGCTGGGTGCCGACAACTTGTTCTTAGGTAAAGTCGATATCTCTCAAGTCGGTCTCATGGGCCACTCGCGTGGCGGAGAAGGCATGCGTGCAGCGGCGGCTCAGTATCGTGACGCGAATTCGATCTGGCCGGCTCGCATTCCGAATCTGAAAATTCGCGGCATTTTCGAAATTGGATCGGTCGATGGCCAGGCGGGCCGCGTTCTCGATGCCGACGACATGGCGTGGAACCAAATTCTTCCGATGTGCGACGGCGACGTCAGCGATCTTCAAGGCCGCATGCCGTTTGAGCGCATGTTGAAGAAACTCACCGAGACGCGCCAAACTCCGAAGTCCCTCGAGATGGTTTGGGGAACCAACCACAACTTCTACAACACCGAGTGGAAGACCGATGAATCCATGGGTTGCCTGTCGCACAAAGAAGTGCACGGCCCCGGTCCTGAGTCAGAGACACAGCAGAAAATCGCCAAGATCTCATTGAGCGCTTTCATGCTCGCGAACGTCGGCGCCGAACGCGATGCGAAGATGGGCGGACTCTTTGATCCGTCATTCGAAGTGCCTTTGGCTTTAAGCACGATGACTCGTGTCGATCGCGACAACGTGTACACGATCGATCGCAAGTACGATGTCGTGGTCGATGATTTCGACAACGCGTCTGGTGTGAGCTCGAACAAAAAAGCGAACCTTGCAAACGGCGTCACGGTGAAAAATGAAAACACCGAAGCGCCGAGCCGTGCCGTAGTCGAGTGGACGACTGCAGGCGCCGATCACTTCATGCAGCTCAACTGGGCTGACGAAGGCCAAGGTCGCGACGTCAGCGCTTTTACATCGCTGGATTTACGGATCGGTCGACCGGTCGATCAGATCGCCGAGAAAGCGACGGAGTTCTCGATCGCACTTGTAGATGCAAAAGGTGTTATCTCGACTCCCGTTGTCGTCACGAAATACGCCGATTTGATCGGTCCCGCTCACAACGTCGATCTTTACCAGACGGTTCGTGTTCCGATTGCCGACTTCGCCTTGCCGGCAAGCTTTCAGGTGCGAGGCGTTCGCGTGATCTTCGACAAAACAACGAAAGGCTCACTGCACTTCGCAAACGTGCGGTTTGCCTCGAACGATATCGCCGCGTTCATGGCCGCGATGAATCTTCCGCTCCAACCGCAGGAGATCATCAATACCTCGAGTCAGACAGGCGACCCGGTCTCCAACAACAACCTCGATCATCTGTTCGGCAAGAACAATAACAACAGCAATGCCGCACGTGTCGAAGCGGCAAAAGAAAACATGGCGCCGGTTCCTCCGAACGTGACACCACTTTTCCCGAACACGAAGCTTGTCGTGAATAACGCGGCTGTTTTAGCGACGAAGTCGATCCGAGCGTCGAAGTATCTCTCGGGCCGCGAGGCTCTTGAGATCGCTGTGAGAACGCAAGAAGGCGTATTCCCGGCTGAAGCTCAGCTCCCCACTCTCGTCATGGCGGGGAATAAATATTCGGTGAGCCGTTACGCTCCGACGGGAAAGTTGAATTCTCTGATCTTCTCGATTCCGGCGACGGAGATGGCGAAACTTCCCGCGAAGGGCCCGATGTGGGTTCAGTACGGACGCGTGAATGCGCGCAAAGTCTGGCGCATGAAGAACTTTGTGAAATCAGAACTTCAACGCTAGACCTTCGAAGAGCTTAAACTTGCTCCTACGCCGAGCCGTCAGAGAGACTGACGGCTATGAAACACGTTAGCCTTCTCGCTTGTTTGCTCTTTTCGCTTTCGACTTTTGCCTCTCGCGCTCCGCGTTTGACCGATGAGGTCGCGAAGATCGCAGTGGGTCCTTCGCCCGTCTCGCGCGAGCCGGCGGCGGCTTCGGTTACAGATGGAGACGTTGATCCGACGGATGCTGTGGATAAACCTCTTCGTAAACCGAAAGTGACCGTGACCGAAGCTCCGGCCGATGTTCCGACGACGACGTCTCCGCCCGTTGAAGGGTCTGCAGATTCGACACAAACTGAAGACGCGTCGACCACGCGCTCACTCAGTGCCGACGACGAGCTTGCCGCGGCCGCCGCAGTGGCCAACTCTGCGAAGCCGGCGCCGTCGCCTTCGGTCGAACCAAAAGCGCCCGGCCCAAAACTGAAGCCCACGAACGGTCGGCCTGTTCGCGACGAAGGATCGATCTCGCTTCACGGAGTGACCGACGAATCTGCCACTGAAGCGGCCGATGCGCCCGCAAAGATCGACACATCGAAATCGAAAGCCGAAATCCTAAAACCTTCGAGCGCCCCAACGTCGCCTACAAAAGTTGAGAAGCCAGGAAAAGTCGCCCCGACCATCGACGCTCTTGAAGCCGCACCGAAGACAGATGGCGTCAGCGCCGAGCAATCGTTGAAGTGGCTTGAGAACGGAAATACTCGTTACGTGACAAAGAAGTTTCGCGCCGATGGACGCAGTGAAAAAGAGCGAGCAAATAAGGCGGCGAAGCCTCACGCCATCGTTCTCGCCTGTAGCGATTCGCGCGTTCCGCCGGAGTTGATCTTCGACCAAGGTCTGGGCGAGATCACGACGATTCGGACGGCTGGCGAAGTTCTCGATTCAAGCATTATCGCGAGTATCGAGCAGTCGATCCTTAACGATCATCCGAAACTTCTGATCGTTCTCGGTCACACGCAGTGCACGTCGATCGAACAGGCCCTTCAGTGGAAGGAGACTCCGAGTTTTGGGTCGGATGCGCTTGACCGAATGGTGAGCGAAATCAAGCCGCACTTGAAAACAGCGAACACGACGAAGAGCCCCGGCTTCCAGATCGAATCGGCGCTTCAAGCCGATGGGGTGGCGCGTGACCTCCCTGAGCACTCGACGATCATCAAAAAGGCGGTCAGCTCCGGCGAGCTCACGATCAAGACCGGTTTGTATTGGGTCGATTCCGGTAAGGTGAAGTTTTACTGAACCTCGTTCGACAAGGCGCGGCCGTCTCATTCTGAGGCCGATTTGACAGAACGAACGGTCGTGCTATTCTGAGGGCCTCCCAAGAGGTCCTCGTGCAAACTGCGAAGAGCGTAAACACCAAAGAGCTGATCCTCGACACCGCGGTGAAAATCGCGAGTCGTGACGGAATTGGCGGGCTCACGATCGGTGAACTTGCCAAAGCCGTCGGCATGTCGAAGTCAGGGCTCTTTGCGCATTTTGGCGGAAAAGACCAACTCCAACTCGACGTCTTGAAACTTGCGACCGACAAATTCGTCGATGTCGTAATGCGACCGGCTTTTGAAGCACCCCGCGGAGAACCGCGCATCAAGGCGATGTTCAAGAATTGGCTCGAGCATTTGAACGATCACAGCGAACTTCCCGGCGGCAGTATCTTGATTGCCGCAAGCATCGAACTCGACGATCGACCCGGCGTTCTCCGCGACTTCGCCGCTCAAGCTCAAAAAGACTTGATCAAGAATATCGAGAAAGCCGCAAAGCTTGCCATTGAAGAAGGTCACTTCCGGAGCGATCTCGACGTCGAACAGTTCGCCTGGTCGATGTATTCGTTCGTGCTCGGCTATCACCACTTCAAGCGATTGCTGCAGGACCCAAAGGCGGAGTTGCACTTGAAGCGCAGCTTTAACGGTCTTTTAGCAATCTCGCGCGCGAGTGAAAATTCGGCGACTCCAAAGTCGAGTTCGCGAAAACAGATGAAGAAGAAAAAGAAGATTTAATAGAGACTATAGAGGCTTAAATAGCCAATTTGTTTGAGGAGGCTCCCAGTGGAACAGTTACCTTTTAACGGTGCGTTTCTCCAAGAAGGATGGACGGCACTAGCGATCGTCGGAACGATCGTCGCGATTTTCGCGATGGGTTTTGTCGGCGCTCCGCTCTTCGTGTGGACGGCAGTCATCGCTGCAGCTGCGTGGGGATTCGGCGCACCGGTGTGGCTCGTCGCTGCTTACGTCGTTGTAAGCTTGATTTTCATCATCCCGCCCGTGCGCCAAGCGCTCGTGTCGAGCTGGGTGATGAAAATCCTGGCGGGCATCATGCCTGCCATCTCCGACACGGAACGGAACGCGATTGAAGCGGGCACCGTTTGGGTCGAGAAAGATTTGTTCTCGGGTAAACCCGATTTCAAGAAACTCATGAACGAGTCTTACCCGAATCTGACCGCTGAAGAAAAAGCGTTCATGGAAGGTCCGGTCGAGCGGTTGTGCGCGGCGACTGACGACTGGAAGTTCTGGGAAACTCGCGAAGTTCCGCCGGCGGCTTGGGAGATCATCAAGAAAGAAAAATTCTTGGGCATGATCATTCCGAAAGAGTACGGCGGTCTCGGCTTCTCGGCTCTCGCTCACTCCGAAGTCATCCAGAAGCTTTCATCACGTTCGGTTGCTCTTTCGATCATGGTGATGGTTCCGAACTCGCTCGGCCCTGCCGAACTTCTCGTTCACTACGGAACCGACGAGCAAAAGAAGAAGTACCTCCCGAAACTCGCTACCGGCGAAGAAGTTCCGTGTTTCGGTCTGACAGAGCCAAACGCAGGTTCGGACGCGACTTCGATCTCGTCGAGCGGTGTGCTCTTCAAAGGTGACGACGGCAAACTTTATATTCGTTTGAATTGGAACAAACGTTGGATCACTCTCGCGGCGATCTCAACGACGATCGGTCTCGCCTTCCGCTTGCGCGATCCGAACAATCTGCTCGGCAAGGGCGAAGATCTCGGCATCACGGCCGCTCTCGTTCCGGCGAAAACTCCGGGTGTGGTCATCGGTCGTCGTCACGATCCGCTTGGCGTCCCGTTCCACAACTGCCCGACTCAAGGTAAAGACGTCGTCATCTCAATCGATCAAGTCGTTGGCGGCGCCGACGGTTGCGGTCGTGGTTGGCAGATGGTTAACGAATGTCTCGCAGCAGGTCGCGGTATTTCTCTTCCGGCACAATCAGTCGGTGGAGCGAAACTCGTCATGCGCGTCACTTCGGCGCACGCTTCGATTCGTAAACAGTTCGGTGTGCCGATCGGTATGCTCGAAGGTCTCGAAGAGCCTCTCGCGCGAATCGGTGGTTACACTTACGCGATGGAAGCCGCTCGTCGCTACACGCTCGGTGCGATCGATCAGGGCATGAAACCTTCGGTTGTCACGGCCATGGCGAAGTATAGCCAAACGGAACTCGCTCGTAAGCTCATCAACGACGGCATGGACATCATGGGCGGCGCAGGGATTTCGCGCGGTCCGAAGAACCTGCTCGCTCACCTTTACATCGGAACGCCGATCGGCATCACGGTTGAGGGCGCGAACATTTTGACTCGTACGTTGATCGTTTTCGGTCAGGGCGCTCTTCGCGCTCACCCGTATGCATTCAAAGAAGTCGACGCGATCGGCAAGAAGGACTTGAAAGGTTTCGACCGCGCGTTCTTCGGTCACATCGGCCACATCGTGAAGAACCTCTTCCGCTCGATCGTTCTTTCGGTCACGCGCGGAGCCCTCGCGTTCACAGGACAAGGCGACAGCCATACGGCTCGTTATTACCGCAAGCTCTCGTGGGCTTCGGCTTCGTTCGCAATCACGGCTGATATCGCAATGGGCGCTCTCGGCGGTTCGTTGAAATTCAAAGAGAAGATCACGGGTCGCTTCGCTGACGTTCTCTCGTGGATGTACTTCGGTACGGCGATTCTTCGTCGTTACGAAGCCGAAGGACGCCGCAAAGAAGATTTGCCGTTCGTTCACTTCGCGATGAACCACGCCCTCTACGAAATCCAAAAAGGTTTCGACGGATTGTTCGCGAACCTGCCGGTTCCGGGATTGGCTTGGTTCTTCCGTGGTCCTCTCAGAATGTGGTCGAACTTGAACGCCCTCGCTGGCGAAGCGAACGATCAGCACACGCACAAGATCGCATCGACGATCTTGAACGATGCTGCGATTCGCGCTCGTCACTCGGAAGGCATCTATGTTCCGAAGTCGCGCACTGAGCAGTTCGGTCTTCTTGAAGAGGCCTTCACGGTCGTAAAACGCGCCGAAGCGACGGAGAAGAAAGTTCGTCACGCGGTGAAATCAAAGAAGATCGCGAAACTTCGCGGTGCCGAAGCAGCGAAAGCCGCTCTCGAGAAGAACATCATCACGCGCGAAGAATTCGACGAACTCGCCAAAGCCGATCAGCTCCGCTGGGAAGCCATCCAGGTCGATGACTTCACCGAAGAGGAATACGTCGGTCACAAAGGCTTCGGTGACGCTCACGCGGCTCACCAAAAGGAACTCGAAAGACTTCACATCGCCGTCGGCAAGTAACCCTGAGGGTAGGTCCTTACTTTTCGCAAAATAAGGACCTAGCAACGAGACCCGCTCCGAGAGGAGCGGGTTTTTTATTTCCTGCGTAAGCGTGATGAAAACTTCGCGCCGCTTTTCGAGCTCTTGGGCGATGATGGCGGTCGGAGGTTTTCAAATGAAAACTCAGAATTCAAGTTCACGTTCGTCTGGTCTTTTCGCGCTTGTTTCAGCGTCGGCTTTGGCTCTCGCGCTGGTGACGACGCAGCCGTCGACGGTCTCAGCTCAACCGATCGGCGCTCCACCTACTTCGGTTCACGCGGCGTCGACGCCGATTTATCAAATCACCGCCGATCTTTACCAGGACGGAAAAAAGATTTCGTCCTCGAGTCTCACGACCGCCGAGGGAAGTTATGGCGGAATTCGATCGCATGACAGCTCAGGCGACTCAAACGCGCTCGTCATGATTCCCGTCTCGAGTTCGTCTGACGGCTCAGAAATTACGGTCGACTATAAACTCGTCCGGAAAAAGGGCGGAGATGTTCTTCGCAAGCGCGACTCCGTCGTCATTCATGACGGTGGTCTTACAGTTGTCAAAGTCGACCGCGAGCGCTCGGTCGGACCTTTCGAGATCCGCTTCTCGGCGACGAAGCTGAAGTGAACTTCTTTATCGGCCTCGATCAAACCGGCGCGGTGACGAGCAAAGGACGACCCAAGCCGTTACCGCTTGCCTTCATCGACGCGCGTGAGCCGACGCGTCGTCTTCGAACGCGCGCGCTCGACGGACGCCCTTTGACACTGCCGATCTTCTCTCGTGAAAGCCTCGAAGCCGTCCTTGTGGAAAACGCCGTGGATCGCGCGCACGAAATCGTTCGTTCGCCTCACACGGGCCTGTTCGTGGACGCCGTCTTCGGCCTCGCCGAATCGCTCAACGCCCCCTCCCCGCGCGCCCTCTTCGCCCGAGCCGCCACCCACGAGGGTTACGGTCTTCATGCGGCTGCGAACTACTTCGCGGACTTACTCG
>CAJYIL010000377.1 GCA_913774795.1 Pseudobdellovibrionaceae bacterium | reverse complement strand
GACATTGAGGAGCTGTTCAGGCGAATGACCGATTTCTTCGAGTGAATACCGGAAGTGAAATTCGTCGACGCTGTTTTCTTCAAATGGCCACGGCATGACTGTTAGGTCGTGAACGATATCAGGTTCTAACGCCGCGGTGAAATCAACGTTTGTCGCGCCCGCGAGCTTCCTGTAACCCGAACCCAGATTGAGCTTCATCGAGCGAACCTTTTGTTTAATTCGTTTTCGATTTTGGAGAAGGGTTCAGTCCAATCTCCACTTTGTGTTTGGCGAAACAGGCGGACGCCCTCGTACCAGGGAGACGTCTCTTGAGGCAGAGCCCAAATGTAGTACGGAAGAAGCGGCGTCAATATCCACGTCTCTCTGCCAAGTGCTGCGGAGGCATGAGCGACGCTCGTGCAGGAGGTGATCACGAGATCAAGCTGCGCGACGATTGCGAGTGTATCTTCCCAGCTCTCGATCTTAAGCTCACCGTCTTCGAGTTGCAGGTTCAGGTAACCGCGCCCTCGGAGCGAATCGATCATGAGCTGTCTCGGGAACTGACGAAGCTGCTCGTGTTCAAATTTTGGGTTGCCGAAAAATTTGAGACCAATGCGGGGCGCTCCCTCGCGGAATTTGTTTTCGATCACCGGCTTCCATTTTACAATGAAGTCAGAATGAGCGCTGAGATAGGCGCGGCCGTCGAGCTTGTTATAGGTCTTTTGAAGGATACGGGCAGCACTCATGGCTGGCACCCAATAGTCGTGGTGCACGTAAGGAGCGGCTTCGCTGGCGACAACGGCACTCACACCTTCGACTCTAGCGAAAACGCTCATTAAGCTCGGTGCGGCTGAGACCGTCACCTTCGCGCCTCTTTCTGCAAACTCTTTTGCGAAGCGGACGTTGATGATCTCGTCACCGAGACCCCCTTCGCTTCGGAACAAGAGATGTTTGTTTTCGAGAGACTCGTCGCGGTAAATCGGTTTGGTTGTTGGAAGAGGTGGCGAACCAAACGCCTGCACCCAACGACCGCGGTCGAGGCACTCGAGGCCAGCGAGAAGATTGCCGTTTCGCATTTCGTACCACGCGCGATTAAAAGCGGCGCGATGGCTGTCAGGATGCTTTGCGAGGAGCTCTCGCGCGATCTCTTCGCCTCTCGTGAAATCTCCACGCTGGCCTGCGGCCAACTGTTCATCGAGAAGCGGAGAGAAATCACCAGCGTCGGGCGTGAAGCGTGACATCATTTACTTTCGCGCGAGCGCGTGGTTGGGGCCGACCGCGATCCACTGCCAGTTCGCGTGCGTGCCGACTTGGGTGGGACCTCCGACGATGTCGCCCGCGAGACCAAGCCGCCCGTTGAGATTTCGGCCCCACACCCACACTATTCCGCCGCTGCGAAGACCGGCCGATGCATTCTCGCCGGCGGCTACGAATGTCCAATCGGTCGCGCTCCCGACTTGTGAAGGTGAGAAGCGCCCGAACTCGTACATATTGATACCGATCGACGCGCTTGTGTAAATGCGATTGTCGCCGTCAGGTCCCCCGAAGCCCCAGCCCCAAAGCGTTCCGCCCGATTTGATCGCGATTGCGTGCGTGCTTCCGAGAGCGATTTGGTTCCAGACGTTATCTGATCCGATTTGTACCGGCGATGAGAAACCGATGTTTGTCGGCCCGCCAATTCCCCATCCGATGAGATTGCCTCCGGCGATCCCAACGACCGAAGTTGATCCGGTCGAGTTTGGTGTCGCGACCGTCGTCCAATTTGCGAGCGCACCCACTTGAACAGGCGAACTGCGCGGGATCTCGGCACCCGACCCGAGTGATCCCAAATCAGCTTTACCGAAAGACCATAGTGTTCCTGGAGACTGAATGGCGAGAGTGAAGTTACAACCCGCCTCCGCCTTTTGCCAGTTGGTTGATGAGCCGACTTGCACAGGCGAACTTCGATCAACTGTTGTTCCGTCACCAAGTTGGCCTTCGGCGTTTCGGCCCCACGTCCACAAGGTGTTATTCGTTCGAAGTGCAGCCACGTGGCGTGAGTTCGATCCTCCGCGCATTGAAACCGAAAGCCAATTCGTGTCGGTCCCGACTCGGCGAGGCACGTTCTTCAATGAAAATGATTTACCCGCATCACCGGTTGTCCAAACGCTGTTGTCGGTTTTTACGGCTAACGAAGACGCGCCCGGGTAGATCTCTTTCCAGTTCGTCGCCGCTCCGATCTGCACTGGAGAAAGAATCGCGTAAGTTGATGTACCGGCCGTGCCGTAACCTAAACCACCGGTGTTTGACTGGCCCCACATCCACAATGTTCCGTCGGTTCTGATACCGCCCGAAGCCTGCTCCATCGTGTTCACCGAACTCCAGTTCGTCGCCGTTCCGATCTGTATCGGAAGCGACTGCGGATTGCCTGTTCCGTCTCCGAGCGACGCAGGGTTATTTCCGCCCCACCCCCAGAGCGTTCCGTTGGGTTTAATGACCATGGAGATCTCGCGACCCGCCGTGAGTTTTGAACCCGTCATCGCGCCCATTTGCACAGGTGAAGATCTCGGCGTCGTTGTGCCGTCACCGAGTTGGTACGCGTTGTTTGCGCCCCACGTCCAGACGGTGCCATCGGTTTTTCTTGCAATGACATGTCGTTCGCCGACGGCCACCTGAGCCCACGTGTCGGTCCCGAGACGTGCCGGCGTTGTGCGAGAATTTGTTGTTCCGTCGCCGAGCTGCCCGTACGTGTTATCACCCCATGCCCAAAGCGAGCCGTCGGTTTTGAGTGCGAACACGGTTTGCCGGTAGACGCTGATCGATGCCCAGTCGGTGTCAGTGCCGATTTGTGCGAGGTATTCCGCGCCCGTTCTTCCGTTCGAGGGACTTGAACCGACGGAGTAGAGAGTTCCGTTCGTTTTCAGAAAAAATGCGCAAGATCCGTAGGCGCCAGTGAACGCTTTTGACCAGTCTGTGTCAGTGCCGATCTGAATCGGCAAATAGACGCTCGAATTGCCGTAAAGCCACGTCCATCCCCGAAGCCACGCGGTACCGTCATTGAGAACGCCTGCGAAGTTTGAGGAGTATTCTCCGCCGTCCCACGCAACACTTCTCCAAATGCCAGAGAGCCTATTTTGGAAAGTCGTGAAGTCGTCGGTGAAGCCGTATTCTCCATACCGGTTACTACCGCCTCCCCATGTCCAGAGCGAACCGTCAGTTTTAATCGCGACGTTAAAGGAGCCGTCGGTTTCGTATTTGAGCCAATCACTCGAAACAGGATATTGGCGTGGCGTCCATGTGTCGGTCTGGCCGGGTGAAAAATAGAGCGTTGTGTCTTGAGCGAAACCCCAGTACCAGAGGGCGCCGGTTGATTTGAGTGCGACGACTAAACCTAACCAACCTCCGCCCATCGAAGACGCTTTAACGGTTGTCCAATCGGTATCGCTTCCGATCTGCACCGGTGAGCTCTTTGAAACGTTTGTTCCGTCACCAAGTTGACCGACCTGATTGTATCCCCAGGTGAAAATCAAGCCGTCACTGCGAATCGCGGCGACGAGGCGATCAGCATCAGACACGGACGTCCATGTCGAACTGCCGATTTGGACGGGCGAATAACGGGCAGTCGTCGTTCCGTCGCCCACTTGGCCGTAAACGTTCGATCCCCAACCCCATAGGGTCCCGTCATTTTTGATCGCGTGTGCGTTCGAGTCTGCGATCGACACTTTCGCCCAATCGCCGCCTCCGTTCATGGTTTGCGGAGAATAGTAACGGGTCGGATCGATCCAACTCAAATCGCCCCACGCCCAAAGTGTCCCGTCTGTTTTAATTGCGGCCGTCGTCTGCGGTCCGAGCGCGACACGTGTGTAGGTGCTCGTACC
>CAJYIL010000376.1 GCA_913774795.1 Pseudobdellovibrionaceae bacterium | reverse complement strand
CGCGAGCGCCGCCCCGGTCGCCACCGCGACCGCCGCCTTTACCGCCGCGTCCGCCTTTACCGCCGCGACCACCGCGCTCGTCTTCTTTTGGAGCCTGTGCGCGCTTTGGATCAACGTGGAAATCTGGAGTGTAGTGGTGCTCTTCAACTTTGACCGACTTGTGAGGAGCACTTTCGCCTTCAGCGTAAGATTGCACGAGAACGCGTTTCAAATTCTCAGGATGCTGAACCGCGACTTCGAGTGCATGCCAGAAGTGCTTCAGCTTTTCTTCTGCGAGTTTGAACTTCTCGCCGAGTGCAGCTTGGATTTCTTCGACCGATTTTCCTTCACCAACCAGAGCTTCTTTTGCTTTCAAAGCTTGGCTCAAAGTGATGTTTGCGAATTCTGTGACTGATTTCATAAGGGCTCCCCGTTAGAAGCCCCATCATGAAGGTGCTCCCGAAACGGGTCAACCTTAGTCCAAGGCGATATGGACGTATTTGAGGTACCGAAGCTCGAGATTTGCGTGCGGAAATGGATGATCGGGGCCTTGGCCACTGACTCTCAAAATCTGCCCCGTGCGGCGTGCTTGCGAAAGGGATTCTTCGATGATTTCAAGGAAGTCGTCGAAGGTGATGTGCGATGAGCAAGAACTCAACGAGAGTTCCCCTTGTGCGGTCACCCGTTTCGCCGCCGCCGCGAAAACCTCGATGTACTTCTGCTTGGCGGTTTCTTTACCTGCCTCCGAGTGAGACATGCTCGGAGGATCAACGATGATGTGATCCCACATTTCGGTGTCACCCCGAAGGTACTCAAACACGTCGACGCAAAGCCCTTGGTGACCGCCCGGCGGAAGCCCGTTCAGCGCCCAGTTCTCGCAAGCGAGGTCGATCGCCCCTTGTGCGATATCCAGAGACGCCACTCTGCGCGCGCCACCGAGTCCCGCGTAGATCGAGAATCCGCCTGAGTAGGAAAACAGGTTCAAGACAGACTTGCCTTGGTTGTTTTGGCGCACGTAGAGACGGTTTTCTCGCTGATCGAGAAAGAAGCCGGTCTTCTGGCCCTTTTCGATATTTACTTTAAAGAGAGCCCCGTGCTCACGAACGACGACTTCGGTCGGAGCCGGATCGCCACCGAGCTGGATCATCGATCGCTCAGTCGAACGACGCGTTTTCTCGATCACCGACGACACGCCGGCATGAGCGAGAAGCCAAGACGCGATCAATGGCTTGTCCCAGAATTCTCCGGGACCTTGCCCATCAAATTGCACGACCGCGACTCGGTCGTAAACATCGCAAACCAGACCGGGAAGAAGATCCCCCTCACCGGCAAATAAACGAAATGCATTTGTCTCAGCACTCCGGACTTGAGCGCGGAGTTTCAAAGCTCGAGCAAAGCGCGCTTCAAAGAATGCGCTTGAGGGCGCCTGTTTTCCGGTCGTTAAAATTCGGAGAGCAAACGTGCCGTGCGGATCATAGATCGCAAAACCTAG
>CAJYIL010000375.1 GCA_913774795.1 Pseudobdellovibrionaceae bacterium | reverse complement strand
GGTCAGCATCATGGGCAAAACCGCGTTCTGCCCGATGAGCCAAATCGATTCGCGCCGCGTGGTCGATCCGACGGTTTACATCGGTCAAAAACTCGAATTCCAGATCACGCAATTCGACCGCAAAGGTCGCAACATCGTCGTCTCTCGCCGTAAGCTCCTCGATGAACAAAAAGAAGCTCACATGGCGGCATTCACCGAAGATCATAAAGTCGGCGACACCGTGAAGGGCACGGTCACTCGCATGGAGCCTTTCGGCGCGTTCGTCGAGATCGCTCCCGGGCTCGAAGGTCTCGTGCACATTTCACAGATCGCGTGGGGTCGCCTGGGTCATCCGTCTGAAGCTTTGCGCATCGGGCAATCGGTAGAAGCTAAAATCTTGAAGATCGAGCCAGGAGTGAACGGTCGCCTGAATATCTCTCTTTCAACGAAAGAGTCGACACCGGCGCCTTGGGAAAACTTGCCCGCGAATCTCAAAGAGGGTTCGGTCGTCGAAGGTCGCGTCACTCGCTTGATGAAATTCGGTGCGTTCGTCGAAGTTGCACCGGGAATTGAAGGTCTCGTTCCGCTCGGCGAGATGTCGCTCACGAAGCGCGTCACTCGCGCGGAAGAAATCGTGAAGCAAGACGAAAAAGTGAAAGTTCGCATCAAAGAAATCCGCGCGGACGAACAGAAGATGCTTCTGTCCATTAAAGACGCTGACGAAGATGCTGAGTACATCTCGAACACGGTAAAAGCGGCTCCGTCCGGCGCGCGCGGCGCGACGGCGGCAGGTTCAGGTCTTGGTGGCGGAATGGGAACTTTGGGTGATCAGTTCAAAGGCCTCTTCGGCGGCGACGCAGGCGGTTCGCAATCGCAAAACAAAAAGAAGTGAAGCTTGCCGGTGATTTGACGTTCGCTATCGATTACGGAACGTCGAACTCTCTTTTAGTGGCGACCAATGGTCGCCACGTCACCCCACCCCTGGCGTTAGATCCTCTTGCGCCAGACCCATCGGTCCTTCGCAGCATTCTCTACTTTCCGCACGGCGATCAGTGCTTCTACGGCCAATCGGCCATCGAACAGTACTCCGAGAACCTCGGCGAAGGGCGCCTCATCCGTTCGGTAAAAAAATATCTTCCTTCAGAGTCCTACGTCGGCTCTTGGATCGATAACCGAATGGTGAGACTCGAAGATCTCATCAGCTTTTTTCTCCTCGAGATGAAAAAACGCGCCGAATCCCAGCTCGGCGTAAGCGGTGTCGAACGAGTCGTTCTCGGCCGACCAGCGAAGTTCTCAAGCGATCCTGCAAAAGACCGCTTAGCCGAGAGCCGACTTCTGAAAGCCGCCGAAATGGCGGGATTCAAACACATCGACTTCGTTCCTGAGCCGCTCGCGGCCGCGCTCGATCTCCGCACGCGACTCACCGAGATGAAAACGGTTTTGGTCGTCGATCTCGGAGGCGGAACATCTGACTTCACCGTTATCCAGATTGGTCCGCGTGCGTATGAAACCACAGACGTGCTCGCGATCGGGGGCGTTTCGGTTGCAGGCGACGCGGTCGATGGCGAGTTCATGAAGTTTCATGTCGCACCCTTTCTAGGCTCGAAAGTGAAGTACCGCGTTCCCATGGGCAACAACGTTCTAGAGATGCCCAAGAGCTTGCTCGATCACATTTGCTCGCCGGCTGATCTTGCGCAGCTCCGCCGGAGCGATCACATGGAGTTTTTCCGGAGCGTTCAAAAATGGAGCGTTCGCGACGACGACAAAGAAAAGCTCGAGCGTTTGTTCGTTCTCGTCGAAGATCAATTGGGCTTCGCAATCTTTGAGGAGATCGACCGCCTCAAGCGAGCTCTCGGCGAGGCCGCACTCGTCAGCTTTGATTTCAAAGAAGCGGGCGCGGAGATCGAGTTTGAATTGTCTCGGCCAGACTTTGATGCGTCGATCACTCGACCCGTCGAGACGATACTCGCGTCGATGGATGAAACGATACGCTCAGCGCAGATTTCGCCTGATCAAATCGATATGGTTTACTGTACGGGCGGCACATCGAAGTTAGGTTTAATCCAGAAAGCTCTCCGCCTTCGATTCCCGGAGCAAAAAATTTTGAAACGAGATTTCTTTCATTCGGTGATTCAGGGTTTGGGCGAGCACGCGAAGACTCAGCATGCGCAATCTAGCCGTTAAATAGCCTACATCTTTATTCCTAGACGACTCGCTAGGCATTTTTGATTGCCCATAGGGCATCAAAGTCGGGAAGCTTGTGTAGCGTTCTAGACATCTCAGCCCGAAATTGCGATCAACCTATCGCATGCTTACAATTCTCTAATGGTTGGACTGATTCAAAAAGTTTGTATCGATGTCGTGGAAAAACTCGGTGGCGCCGAAGCCGTCCTGCGAGTGAGGGAAAGGGCAGGTTTGCCTTCCGATCGCCTTTTCAGACTCGGAGAGGTTTACGCTGATGATGAATGCCAACGCCTTTTTCAAGCTTCGGCCGAAGTCCTGGGCCTCAGCGAAGCTGAGTTTCTCAATGCCTACGCTGATCGCTTCGGTCGCGACGCTCAAAAGCGGTTCAGTCGGTGGTTCGATCTTGCGCAGAACTCGCGGCAATTTCTCGAATTTCAGACGACGATCCATAATACGTTCGCCAGCGGCGTCGTGGACCCCCAAGCTCGCCAGGCGGTCAAAGATAAATTCGTCGTCGAAAAAATCGATCAACGGAACATCATCACGCATTACCGATCTCCGAACAAATTCTGCAAGCTTTACCGCGCCCTCGGGAGCTGGATGGCCGACTACTACGGCGACGAAATTGAATTTGAAGAACCCAAATGCCTCCACCGAAACGACGAAGAGTGCGAAATCCACGTCAAATGGACTCGCATTGCGAAAGAGGATGGGCTCTTCGACGACGAAGGACTCGCATTTGACGACAAGACTTTGCAATCGGAGATTCGGGGATGAGCTCCAGCGATTACTTCGCAACGGATGACGTCGGCGAGCTGAGAAAGCGGATCGACGAAATCACCGATCAACTTTGCGTCGCGGTGACCGGAAATTTCGATTTCACCGTGCGCGCTCCTGTTCCCGACGAAACGTTAGATAAGCTAGCGATGCTGATCAATTTCTTGATGGAAGCTTCGAGGCGGTCGCTGACCACGCTAAAAACAGAGAACACGACACTGTCCGAGCTTGATCAGCTCAAATCTGATTTTCTCGCTAACATCTCTCATGAGCTCAGGACTCCACTGACTTTGATTCTCGCTCCTCTTCGCTCGCTTTTGAGCGGACAATACGGCGAAATTCCCGAAAACTCGCGACCGGTCATCGAGAGAGTCTTGCGCAATACAGTTCGGCTCAACGGATTGGTGAACGATCTTCTCGACGTGTCAAAACTCGAGGCCCGTGCGATGACCGTGAATCTCGCGCCGACCGATCCTTCGGCCATTATCGCGATGCTGGCCGCTGAAATCACGCCCGCAGCTGACGAAAGACGTCTCAAAATTGTGACGAACACAGCGGGGTGGCCTTCTGCGACCTTCGCGAGTCTCGACCCGAGCATGTTCGAGAAGATCACGCTCAACCTTCTGTCAAACGCGTTTAAGTTCACGAATGAACAGGGTCAAATCACGATCTCTCTGATGCTCCAGGGCGATGAGATCGTCTTGTCAGTCAGCGATACCGGGATTGGGATCGCGCCGGAGAAGAAAGGGCAGCTTTTTCAGCGGTTTCAGCAGGTCGAAAATTCGCGCTCGCACTACACTCACGGAACAGGTTTGGGTCTGGCGCTCGTAAAAGAGTTTGCCGCTTTGATGCAAGGTCGCGTCTCGGTCGAGAGTGAAGTCGGTGTTGGTTCGACCTTCGTCGTCCGTCTTCCGTTTCTTCAAGTGAATGAGTCCGAGAAAACGCCACCTCGTCTTTTGAGAAACGTCGGAGAAACAATCCGGAGCGAGAACCACTCTCGATCGGAGACAATTCTTCAGCCCGAATTGAATTCTCTCTTCAAGCCTTCTGTTTTAATCGTCGAAGATAATCCGGATCTTCAAGAGTATGTCGAAGAAACAGTCTCGGGGTTTTACCGGGTTCATACGGCTTCGAATGGAGAAGAGGCGCTTCGGGTTCTGCGCCAGCAAGAGATCGATATCGTCTTAAGTGACGTCAATATGCCAGGCATGGATGGATTAGAACTTCTGAAGAAAGTGAAGTCGCATACGTCCTGGAAATTTATTCCCTTTATCTTACTGACCGCGCGGATTTCACGCGAGGATCGCCTTCAGGGTCTTGACGAAGGCGCCGACGATTACCTGACGAAGCCTTTTGATGCCACCGAAGTAATGACGCGATTGAAGGCCGCAATGCGAACGCGGGCTCTTTACCGTGAGCTCGAAGCGAAGAATCACGAACTCGCGGCGGCTCAACGGGGACTCCAGCGAAAAGTCGAAGAGCGAACCTATGAACTTTCGCTTCAGTCGCAGAAAGCGATGTCGGCCAACAAGGCGAAAGATCAATTTCTCGCGAACATGTCGCACGAAATGAGAACTCCGCTGACGGCGATCATGGGATTTTCCGATCTGATCGCCGGGGGCGTGAACGAGGCCGACGCCGGCGAATTCCAGGAAACCATCCGACGAAACGCGTCGCATCTTCTCTCACTGATCGATGAGATTCTCGACTTTTCAAAAATCGAATCCGGCACGGTCACGATCGAACGAACGCAAATCGACACCGAAGATTTCTTCAAGACAATCGAGTCATCGTTTCGGCCATTGATCGAAGGAAAAGGCGTCGACTTTCGGTTACGTATCGATGCCGGTGTCGCGCCCGCACTCGTGACCGATGCGAAACGCCTTCGTCAGATGATCACGAATTTAATCGGAAACGCTGTGAAGTTCACGGAGAGGGGTTCGGTTAAAGCGGAGGTTCAAGTCATCGACGATCGAGGCTGGCCGCAGCTGCGAATACGAGTGATCGACACGGGCATCGGTATTCCTCGTGAAGCCCAAGACAAACTCTTTTCGCCGTTCTCTCAAGCCGATATGTCGCTCTCACGCAAATTCGGCGGAACGGGTTTAGGGCTCGCGCTTTCTCGCAAAATCGCGCGCTCTCTCGGTGGAGAACTGATGATCGAAGCCTCGGCGCCCGGCGTAGGATCGACGTTTACGCTTTGGGTTCCTGTCGAGATTCCAGTTCAACCTTCGCTGGGAAGTCGAACCACCCGCGTGAACGCGACCCGCGCAAGGTCCTCACATGAAAGACGTCTTGAAGGTCTCCGGATCCTTCTCGCGGAAGATTCGGTCGACAATCGAAGGCTTTTAAGGCGACTGCTCGAGGGCGCCGGCGCTCACTTAGATGTCGCCGCGGACGGTATCGACGCCGTTCAAATGGCGAGATCTCATCCGTTTGACGTCATCCTCATGGACATTCAGATGCCGCGTCTTGACGGTTACAACGCCGCAAAAGCCATTCGCGGGAGTGGTTTTAAGAATCCGATCTTGGCGCTGACCGCCCATGCCTCAGAGCAAGATCTCGAGCGAGTGCTGGAAGCGGGCTGTAATGATCGGCTCGTTAAACCGATCGAGTTTGACCAAATGGTTTCGAGCATTTTAGCGAGCACGTCACTTCAACGAACTTAGCACTTGGCCCGCTGAACGAAGACCGGTGACGATCGCTCCGTCAACTTGGCCTCTCTCCGGGCCCATGTGAGTGCCTTCGCCGCTAAAGAAAAGCGTGTCACTAAACGGTTCGGCGAGACGCTTTCCCAGACGATCGCCATCGACCCCGACGTAGCTGTACGCGCCCAGCGAATAGGGATCGCGCGACCAGTCGTGAGATGTCCAGTTGATGAGTTCATTTTGAATCTTCGTGACCGGAAGGTCGAGGAGATAGCCGAGAGTTTCGAGGGCGGTTTGGACCCGCTCGGATTCGCTGAGTTTTGAGAGGCGTTCAGCGCGGGGACCACCTTGCCACGCCGTTAAGATCGGCGTGCGCAGCGGAAGTTGTGTCCACCAGGTCGGGAAGTCGTACTCGGTGCCGGCGGCATGGAGATAACCGATCGGCTCTTGGCTCAACTCTTCCCAGAAGCGCGACTTAAATCTCAGGTTTAAACGGAGTGCATGACCCATGTGGAGTGCGCCCAAACATTTATCAAGCTCTTTCGGGCGCGGTGAAAATTCAATCGCGGCTTTTGATTTCGCCGGCGCTTTTAACACGCCGAGCGGAATCGTTACGACTACGGTTTTTGCTTGAAACGTTGGTAAGTCGAAGCCGGCCGTGCTCACGGCTTCCACGTTCACGTGACCTTTGCGCCAGCTCAGTTTTTTGACGACGTTGTTGCAGCGAACGATCGAATGGTGCGCCGAAACTCCGTGTAAGAAACTTGCGGCGAATTGATCGTAGCCTTCACTGATTCGAAAAGACCCGACTCCCTGGAGATCGGTATGCGATTGCTCTGTCTTCGCGAGTGCGCGTTCGCCCATTTTGGTGGTGTCGGCCGCATGAAAACCTTCGACATAAGTTCGAACGAGTTTTTCGACGCTCTTCTCAAGCTTTTTGGATTTCAAAACATCTTCGATCGAGCGATCCCTCTTTCGCTTCGGATCGAGAGAGTCCATGACGTCGCCCATTTTCTCGAAGAAATCGAGCGGAACAAGTTCACTCCCTTTTCTCTGCACGTGTTTATCAGTGAGATCATAAAACGTGAGCCCCGCGAGATCGAGGCGATCGAGCGTCACGGCGGGTGCGCCGTGAATGAACTCTGCTCCGAGCTCCGTGTGGGTGCCGGTGGTGGGATCGCGATGCGTGAACACGCGGCCGCCAATACGGTCGCGGGCTTCGAGGATAAGCACGGATTTACCGGCATCCAGGAGAGCTCTGGCGCAGGCCAAACCAGCCAGGCCGGCACCGACAATGAGGCAGTCATAAGGGGCTTTTTGAGGGTTCATGTTCGGCTTCTGAAGATAGCTTCACGTTTAGGGGTGGGGCTTGTGATGTTTCAGTGACAGTGAACTAGAAGGCGGGCGGAAGGGCAAGAAGCTGGGTAAGACTAATCGGAGAAGAGGCGGTTAAGAGCCTCGTAAGAAAAACATTTTAGGAGGTTCTTCATGTTACAAGCCGCAATCGCATTCTTCGTATTGGCCCTCGTTGCAATGATCCTTGGCGCAGGCAACATCGCTGGCGTATCAATGGAAATCGGCCGCACGCTTCTCTGGGTCTTCTTGGTTCTCGCTGTTGTCAGCTTCATCGCGAGCCTCCTCACTGGCCGCTCGAAGCGTCTTCCGTAATTAAGACTTAGGTTTTGAAAGTGAAAATGGGCTCGTAAGAAGGATCTTGCGGGCCCTTTCTTTTAAGAGAAGGAGTCGGTCCAGATGGTCGTACAACTCTCACCCCCAATCCCGCTCGAGACTCCCAAAGGCAAAGGCTACGCGCACTTTATGATCGACTACTCGCAAGAGCATGATCTCCATTGGGTCGTCTTCATCGACGAGACCGGAGAATGCTGGACGTTCAATAATCGCGAGATTCGTATCCAGACAAATCTGACAATGGGTCGATCAAAGTCATCGCCGATTGCACAACCGAAAGCCCCGACGGAGAACGTCGAACGCGGGCCATTCCCTTTCGTGAAGCCACACTGACTTGCGCTAGAGCCCTGACGGTTGAAGGTCCGCTTCGCCGATTTCCGGGATGTGTTTTAAAGCTTGGACGGCCCGTGTCTCATCGATCCAGCAGATCTCGTCGAACTGATCGGTGAGGCTTGCGTGAAAGTAGTGCGACTGACGTTCGGATTGCGGGAGATAAAGAACCCCGACTGCGCGCTCGAGACGAGTAGGCCGAAGAGCTTCACGCAATTCCGCGCGTGCATTTCGAATCGGTAAGAAGTAGTCCCCGCCGGCTCGGTGAAAAAGACTTTCAAATGAATCAGGCCGAGTCGGTAGAAGACGCTTCACCTCCATCGGGCCATCCCATTGACTCGCGGCTGCGACCGTTCCGTGATCGGTCATAAAGCCGATGTTGTAGCAAGCGTCTCCGAATCTCGATTTACAAAGCTGGCCGACATTTAATTCTCCGATACGACCCATCTGAGTGGCCGCCGCGTTTCCGAGGTGCGAGTTGTGTTCCCAAACGATGACCTTCGATAGCGGACCATAGTGATCCAGAAGGAGCAGTAGTGTTTCGAACATATGCTCATCTCGCAAATTCCAGGAGTCGACGGAGGACTCGTACATCAACCGGTAATAGCTCTCGGCATTTGCGACGATACGGGCGTTCTGAAGAGCGCTCAGAAGCCGTTTATTCGAAGTTGATGCTTTGATCTGTTTTTCGTGCATGCTTCGTAGAAGTTCAAAAACCTGATCTTTACAGCCTTCGATGTGCTCTCGCAAAACGGCAAGTCCGTATTGACTTGGATCGAACTGCCAAGGATGCAAGCAAGCTTTCGCTTTTCGCGCGATCTCGGCGGCGGATGCATCTTGCTTCGAAAGAAAGTTGTAAACGTTCTCGAGAGATGAAGAAAGACTGTAGAGATCGAGGCCGAAGACGCTTGCCGGAAGATGACGTTCGCTTGAATTGTGGGCGCGAAGTGCTTTGGTGAGCTCGTTAAACGAATGATTGCGCCACATCCATTCGGGGAATCGCGCAAACCCACTCCATTCGTCTCGCCGGCCATGAATATACTCGTTCACGCCTTCCATGTCGGGCCAGTCGGCTTCGAGCGCGATGACATTGAAGCCGCGTTCCTTTACGAGCTTCATCGTGATCGCCGCACGTAAGTCGTAGAACTCTTTTGTTCCATGGGTCGATTCGCCCAGGAGAACCACGCGGGCACTCCCGATGCGGTCGACAAGAGAATCGAGATCGGGATGTTCGGTTGAATCGATGGTCTCAGCGTGAGCGCGGATGAGGTCGAGGAGGGTTTCATCTTTGCCGTGAGTTGCGTCGGTCGTGCGGCCCAGTTCCATCATCAGTTCCCTCGTGAATGTCCAAGGTAAACCGATTTTGATGCTTAGACGCTTATCGATTTGTTGTGGTTTTCGTCACCAGTCTTTAGAGTTTCGCCATGAAGCCGTTTCGCTCCTCGAGTTATCAGTCTCAAGTTCAACGTTTGCGTGCGCTCGCGAACGAAGCGCTGAAACGGTATTCAATACGGGCAAGCCAGATTCAGTTCATGACTCACGGTGAGAACACGACCTTTAGAGTGATCGATTCTCGCAAAAAATCTTATCTCTTAAGAGTTCACCGGGCCGATTATCATACGCCTTTGGCCATCCGCGAGGAACTCGCCTGGCTCGAACATTTGGCTCAGACAGACATCGTTGCGCCGTCTCCGCTCAGGTCTCGCGAAGGACGTTTGCTTGAGATCGTCGAGAATCGGGGAGTCGACATCGCTCGACCCGTCGATCTCCTTCATTGGGTCGACGGGCGGTTTGTCTGGAAAAACGTTCGTCCCCTCCACATGAAGAAGATCGGTCGGTTGTTGGCAGATTTGCAGACCGATGCACGAAAGCGACGGGTGAAGCATCGGCGATACTGGACACCCGAGGGCCTGCTCGGTCGTCAGCCGACTTTCGGGAGTGTGTATCGACTCTCGAGAGTGACGGTCAAACAGCAACATCAGGTATCGGGTGCCGCGCGAGACCTTCTTTCAGAATTTCGGCGTTACGAAAAGTCGGCTCCTTCGAAGATGGGGCTCATACACGCCGATCTCCATTTCGGAAACATGGTCTTCCGTAAAGATGGCGAAGTTTCTCCGATCGATTTCGACGACTGCGGATTTGGTTTTTACATGCACGATCTCGCGGTCGTGATCGCGAACATCGAGTACCTCGTCACCGAGCTCAAAATGCCGATCGACCTGAATCGCTACGAAGACGCGCTCTTCGAGGGATACACCGAGAAGCTCGCAGTCGACGCTCGCGACCGAGAGATGATTCGGCTCTTTATGATTGGTCGCCGGATCATGATGCTGGGTTGGCTTGATCAACGGGTCGATAATCCGAGATTAGCATCGCGGTTCGCGGGAGCGCTCGAGCGAGCACTCAAATCCATCGCGACCATTTGAAAGTAAACTGAAAACAGAGGGTGGTGCCGCTTCGGCTCTGCTTAGGGACTGGCGCAGCGCGCGTCGGGTCTTTTTTCAGAATCAGATTTTGTTGAGAACGATTCATTTGTGCGGGGCAGGCGAGCGTGATTGTGTCGTTCATCAAGGACACACATTTCCTAATCAGAGGGGGATTTTGAATGAAGGCGATTCTCGCATCGCTCGTAATGAGCACGCTCATCGCGCCACTCGCGCATGCGCAATATACAGACGCTTTGGTCGGCAATACGCAAGCTGAAGCAACGACAGAAGAACAAGCAACTCTCGATCAGCAAGACTACGAGTTTGATTTCGATCAAGCTGCGGTAGCTCTTTCCGTCGAAGGTCATAACGATCTCGCGTTTCCAGGCCGTGAGGGCCCAGGTCGCGGCGGCCCAGGCCGCGGTCCTCGTCCGGGCCCAGGCCCGCGCCCGGGTCCGGGACCACGCCCAGGTCCTCGTCCAGCGCCACGCCCACCGCGTCCAGCGCCGCGGCCGCCACGCCCAGCTCCGCGTCCACCACGCCCATACCCAGGCCCACAGCCACGCATGTGGACATGCGAAGCTCGTGATGCCGCTGGTTTCCGTTACTTCGCTCGCGACTGGGATTGGAACCAAGCTCGTTGGCAAGCCGCTCGTGAGTGCCAATGGCAATCGCGTTATCAAGGTTGCTACGACGCCGGCTGCTACTAAGCACTGGTTGAACGTTGGATAAAAAGAAAAAGCCTCGGTGGTCATTCCACCGAGGCTTTTTTGTTTGAACGAATCAGATTTCGACGACTGTCGAAATCAAATTACATTTTGCGGTAGCCGTGAGCTGTGTCGAGCGAAGTTGGGCGAAGTTCTGGAGTCGAACCGTTTTGTGCACCCGACGAGTCGCCGAAGAAGAGAGTTTGACCGTCTGTTTTGAAGACGTCGAACATTTGTGCTGGCTTCGAGAGTGGGCAATCGAGGCCGCCGATTTTTTCGAGAGGGATGTTACGACCTTGGCCAACAGCCCAGTCATTGATGCCGCAGCTTGGAACGAGCGCGCTGTTCAACCGGTCGCGAGCTTCGTCAGTTGCAATAGTGACTGTGACAGGACCTGTTGTGTAGTTCAGATCGAGAACGCGAGCGTCTTTGTCGAACGAAGTTTCTGTGCTGACATCAGCTGTTCCTGTGTAAGCAACTTGGCCAATGAGGTTAGCTTGGTTGCAATCGCCCGAAGAGAAGTACTGGAGCGTGCGAACAACGCCGCCGCCTTGGAAGTCCATGATGACGTTCGAAGACGATGCGCCAAGAGCTGTCCATGCGAGGCCCGCCGTCGAGCACTCTGTCGAAACCCATTTTTGCGAGCGGAGTTGACCTTCTTGGACTGATTTATCGACACCTTCCGCGATGCGACCGGCTGGAGAGTCTTTGCTGCATGCCGAGAAAGCAAGAGCTGCGAGAGCGAGAGCTGCGTACATTTTCATTTGGTGATTCTCCTTTAGAGAAATAGAGGTTGGTTCTATTAATAATGGTGTTGCGTCAGATTTCATTGAACGATGAATGACTTCGCAGTGACGATTCGTTCACGGTCGGGGGCGATTTCGACTAGAGCCGGCTAAAAAATTGAGACAAAAAAAGCCCCCGGCTTTGAACAAGCCGGAGGCTTTTAAGAAACGAACGTCAGATTTAGGTTTTCTCGATTACAACGTTGGAGCGTTGTTGCCGTATGAAAGATCGTAGCTCGAACGTGGACGAGTCATTTCTGTCGTCAAACGTTGAACTGCGCGATCATTTTCAGGCGCCGTCATGCGGTAGCCCGAACCATGAACCGACATAATGCAATCTTGTTTAGATCCAAGTTTCTTACGGAGCTTCGATACGTGAGTATCGACCGAGCGAGCGTAGACGTGAACGTTCGAGCCCCAAACCGCGTCAAGAATCTTGTCGCGGGAGTGAACGACATCCGGCTTGCTTGCAAACAAGAGGAGCATTTTGAATTCGATTGGAGTGAGGATGAGCTCACGTGCTACGCCATCTTCGTTGATGACGGCGCGCTGGGTGCGTTTGTCGATTTCGAAGTCGCCACAGATGATCACGTCTGATGCGCGGATCTGACGTTCGCGGCGGCGGAGTTTCGCTTCAACACGCGCACGGAGTTCGAGTGGGTCGAACGGTTTCGAAATGAAATCGTCAGCGCCGACCGAGAACGCCATGACTTTGTCCATGACCGTCGTGCGTGCAGTGAGAAGAATGACCGGTATCGTTGCCCATGCTTCGTGAGCTTGGAGAAGCGAGCAAAGCTGAAAGCCATCGCCGTCTGGCAAAGTGCCATCGAGCAAGATCAAATCGTAAGTTGATTTTTCAAGCATCTGGGCCGCGTCTTTGCGAGTCTTCGCCCAGTCGAGTTTGTAGAGAGAGCCGAGAGCGTTGTGAACGAGACGGTAAGCTTCAGCGGAATCTTCTACGACGAGAATCTTGTGCATTATATCCTCCAGGACATTGTTTCTGTCGGAGGTGTAGAGCAACGGTGATGCCAAAGCCAAGATCGTGTCGAAATCGAATTAAACGCGCAATGATCCCAAAACAAAAACGCCACGGGGCTATTCTCCTCGTGGCGTTTGGTAACATCGGGGAATTTGACCGCATGTCTTAAACGGCGTGGGGATGATTTCGACCGTAATCGAGAGCGATGTCACGATACTTCGCGTAGCTCGTGCCCATGCGTTCACGATCTTCGTCGCTGACATGCTCATATATATAAGGAAGGATTTCGCGCTCGCTGTCTGAAATGCGTTGAATGACAAGGTCGCTATAGAGTTCCATTTTAGCTTCGCGAATATCGAGGCGATTTGAGCGAGTGATGCTCATCGCGATTTCGTCCATGACGTCACAGCGTTCAAGCATCTTGCGTTTAGCAAACTCAACCTCTTCTGCTTGGAGAACCGAGGCCTGCGCTTTGGCCGTCACATCCTGGTAACGCATCAGTTGGCGAAAGTGCTGCTCGCGCTCCACCAGCGTCTCAGCCAGAGCGAAATTGATCGTGAGATCGCGGAGATGGTCAAAATCAGCAGTCAGCGTTTCAAGAATGTCCATACTGTTAGGTCTCCAATTCTGGCAGTTTCGGTTAGCCGCCTAACCTCAAAGAGGCCTAATACCAGAGAGCAACGAGAGTGCCAGATCGAATTAAATGCGTTTCTGGGACCTAAGTGCGCAAAACGGTGAACCTAGATGTGTAGATGGGGAAAAACTCCACTTTGTGAGTTGGGGAATTTTGGGACGTCATGGTACCCCTATTCTCACTATGGATACTTCTTTTGTCGCTCGGTCCGAGAACGGTCGAACTCTCCTCGTCATTGAAGACGATCTTGATATTCAAGACGTTGTCGAGGGCTTCTTCAGACCGCGCGGTTACAAAGTTGTGCGATCTGAAGATCCGATGACGTCCATTCAGGAACTCCAGTCAGGCGCCCTCAAGGTCGACGTCGTTTTGACAGACTTAAATCTCCCGCACATGAGCGGTCTGGAATTCACCCGTAAGATGAAAGAGTCGGGAGTTTCAACTCCCATCATTCTAATGACGGCGCAAAAAGGCTCAGAGATCGCTGTCGAAGCGATCGAAGCAGGTGCGTACGACTTCATCGTAAAGCCAATCCATTTCCCGCAGCTTCTCGTCTCGGTTGAGCGCGCGATCCACTTTTCGCGCATTCACCGTGAAAACCAAGTTTTGAAAGTCGCCGTTAAACAGCGTTCGTCGATGGCCGCTGACGGAATCATCGGTCGCTCGCCGGGATTTTTAAAAGCCCTCGATCTCGCGCGACGAGTTTCCGATAGCGCGGCTTCTGTTTTCATTCACGGGGAGTCGGGAACCGGTAAAGAAGTCATCGCCAAAGCGATTCACGCCTTCGGTAAACGCGCGAAGGAACCTTTTGTCGCGATCAACTGTTCGGCGATCCCCGAAAACTTGCTCGAATCAGAGTTGTTCGGTTACGCGAAGGGCGCCTTCACGGGTGCATCTGATAAAAAGATTGGCCTGTTTGAAGAGGCCGAGGGCGGCACTCTTTTTCTCGACGAGATCGGCGATCTGTCTTTACCGCTGCAAGCGAAGCTGTTGCGCGTTTTGCAAGAGCGCCAGATCAAACGCATCGGCGAAAACCAACCGCGCGCGATCAACGTGCGTGTGGTCTCAGCCACGCACAAAGATTTGGGAGCGGAGGTGGCGGCAGGCCGGTTCAGAGAAGATTTGTTCTTTAGATTGAACGTCATTCCGGTCACGATTCCTCCTTTGCGGGAACGTCACGAGGATATCGTTCCATTGGCTGAGTTCTTCTTGTCGAAATACGCTGCACTCAATGGGTCGCCCGCCGAGGGTTTTACAAAGGCGGCGCTTGAGCGCTTGCTCTCGTATTCTTGGCGCGGGAACGTGCGCGAGCTCGAAAACAAAGTCGAGCGCGCGGTCGTCTTGGCGACGTCGCGTTTGATCGACGTCGCAGATCTATTCGAAGGTGACTTGGTGTTGTCGACTCCGGCTTCGGCCTTGAGCGCGACGATCGCGGCTCCGCTGTCGTCGGCCGTCGCGGCGAGTGTCGGCGCGGGTGCTAGCGACTCGGCGTCTGAGTCGGGCGCGATGCCGCTCGGTCCTGAGGGCCGTTTGCTGAAACTCGAAGAACTCACGATGTCTTACATCCGCTTCGCGCTCGAGAAAAACAAAGGCGCTAAAGACCGCACGGCGCAAGCTCTCGGGATCGATCGCAAGACGCTTTACAAAAAGCTTCGTGATCTCGATGCGAACTCGGCCGGTGCTCCGCTGGATTCTTAATGTTCTTGGGCGCAGGCCGAATCAGGTCTGTGCTGCGACCCACTTCTGGATGTTGCCGATTTGCTTGGCGCAGGCTTCGGAGTCTTTGACCTCGGCGGCGTCTTCGAGCGCGATCGCGTAGCCTTCGAGATCTTTGAATGAGAACGTGGCGGCGTTGCCTTTGATTTGGTGGCCGACGGCGCGGAGGACGTTGAAGTCTCCGGCCTCTTGCGCCTCGAGGAGCTTGGCGACGTCTTCGCGACGGCGCGTGATGTAGCGGGCTTTCATTTCGGGCGTGATCTGCGGTTCAAAAGACAAAAGCAAACTCCAGAAAGCTCTGTTTTATCTTGAGACGTTCGCGTGTTCAAGGTGCGAACACCTGTTTGGAAGGCGCGCATCTCTCAAACGATCGTCGCCAACGCTCGACACTTGATTGCGAGCTCTCGTGAACCGCCCAGGCCATACTAAATGAAGCGAGGTCACTATGTTTGAGCAATTCCTTTACGAATCACGTCCCTTCGCTTTCTTGGCGACCGCAATTGCGTCTTTCGTAAAAGCACCGAATCTCTCCACGAACATCTTCGCGTTCCTGCTTGCAGTCTGCATGCTGATGGTTCTCTACTGGCGCTACGAGAACCGCTACACAAACACCTCTCCCGCCCGCCGCCGCCCCCGCAAATAAAAAAAAGCCACTCCGCGGGGAGTGGCTTCTGCAGTTTCTAAAATGTCAAAACATCAAACGTGAACGCGAACATGATCGTGAACGCGAACGTTTAAAACGTTGAACGTTCACGTTACGGCGTGATCGCTTTCAACGCCGCCTTCACCGCGGTCATGTAAGGCGTAAATCCATTTTGATAATCGGCGGCGGTCATCGCGTAAGGGATATCCGGTACGCAACCGAGGTTCTCGATCGGATTGCCATTCACACGCTCCGCGATCGACTGCGTAACACGGAATGAGGCAACACCCACGTTGTTCGGAACCGACACATCGTTCACGTAACCACCGGCTCCGGCCGTGCGTGTTCCGAGGATCGTGACGCGCTTGTTGTCTTGCATGATCGACGGGAAGAAGTCGCCGCCCGAGAAATCCAGTTCGTTCACGAGAATCAAAATCGGCTTTGTGTAACGAACAGGAGACGGGTTGATGTGATCGACGCCAGCAATCCAGTAAGGATTCGTGAGTTTACGGCCGGCCGTCCACTCACTCACAATAAACTGAGCGTACGAGCGCATGAATTGAACGAACTCGAGCGTCACGGGATACCCGCCGCCTAGCGAATCTTGGAAACTGTCACCGGCTTTTGCGATGTCGTCTTCAGTCTTGATCGATTTCAATTGTTCGAGGACCGAAAGCGCTTCTTGCACATCTGCTTGCGCAATCGCCATGCGGTGACGAGGAGTGGCCATCGGTTTATCGCTCAACATCGAAACGAGCGAGTAGAGATAGAAGACGCTCCCGCCCGGATTATTGACTTGGTCGATGACCATCGAATCGGTCATCTGCTGCATCTTCGCGATCGTCGCTTTAAAGTCAGCGAGAGTCTTCGCTGTATTGTCAGGCGTGTACGAAGGAATGCGCACGTACCCAATGAGCTTGCGATCTTCGTTCATGTAAATGTACGCGTCGAACTCGCTGTCAGCAGGTGATTCCCAGATGCGAGCACCCAAATTCGGCATAAAGCTTTTGCGACCGCCGAGGGTGAAACTGTCGTCGGCGATTTGCGGGTCGACGGCGACATCCATCATCGGGTGGAAGAGCGAGCGGCGCTGACCGAACTTGACCAACGAAAAGTCGGTGCGAGGTGCGATCAGCTCCGGGGTGTAATCCCAGATCAGCTGCACCGAGGCCGGCGTGGTTTCGCCTTGGCGTAAGATGGTGAGAGTGACGGGGCCTTGCGGAATTTGCACGAAGCCGCGAGCGGCCGATCGTGCGAACAGGCGCATCTCCGCCATCGACCGATCTGTAATCGGTGCGTTCACTGCGAAGTAATCTTGCAGTTCGTTGACCGCCGCGTTCGCCGATTTGCCGTCGATTGCGATGAGCTCGTCACCGACGTTGAACGGAAAAGCGGTCTCAGACAATTTTGTGCGATCGATGCTGACGATGAACAAGCGGCCCTCTGCGCCCCTGACCAAGAGCGGCAACGAGGCCTTCTCGGTTGCCGTAAACGAAATTGATGTATGGTAGTCTTTCATCGCATAGATGAAGTCTTTGAAGATCATGCGCGAACCCGCGATCGTCAGTTGAGTCGACTTCGAAGCCGCGCGATTGATCGCATCGTTGTAAGACGTGTTGAGATCGTAACCGGCATACGTTTTCTTCCAGTCGGCCGGGGCGTAGTAAGCGCTGTACACGGTTTTCATCGTGCCGAGCATGCTGTCGACATCGTCTTGGAGTGTCGCGGCTTGAGTCGTTTGCGCCGTTGCCAATACAGCGAGTGCGGTGAAGAGCAATGTCAGTAAGTGCTTCACGGAATGTCCCCCTCTAAAAGATGGCGCAACGTAGGCCCGCCCAATGTCCAGGTCAACTGACTTCACCATAAGAGTTTGTTGGCCCTTCTATAGGCCAGAATTCAGGACTCCCGTCCAGTGCAGCGCCTAGCCGTACGTGCCGATAACGGACTAACGGCGCGAGCTTAAAGGCTAGCGACGTCATGGAGTGGGGGTTCGAAGTGAAACTCGTCTTGGCATTGCTGACTCTGGTCTCGGTCCACGCACACGCGCAGATGGAAACCTGCGATCGGTTTTCTTTCGCAGTATCGCAATCGCGACTCGGCGAGATTCCCGTGACGGTTCTTCGCGGCGGCATGTCGCCGGTTCTTGAAATCGCCGGGCAGCCTTTCACCTACGATACCGGTTCACACTGCATGGCGGAGGCCGGCTCCAAAGTCGATTGCGAGAAAACCCTGAAGGTCACGAGCGATAAGAAAGTCGTGGCTCTCATTGAAGGCAAAGGGCGCGTTTGGATTTCTCTGACCGATGCCAAGGGCAAGCGCGACGATTCGCAACCACATTACGAAATTTCGGTCGAGCGTGATCCGACGAAC
>CAJYIL010000374.1 GCA_913774795.1 Pseudobdellovibrionaceae bacterium | reverse complement strand
CGAAGATCGAGCGACCGTACTCGCTTAACGCGAAGATCGAACTCGTCGAGACTTGCCTTGGCAAATCGCGCCGCGAGGTTGAGGAAGAGTTCGTCAGACGAAATCCCGAACGAGAAAAGCGAGAAACTCAACACGCGATCTCTAGCGATCGATTAAGAGTCAGCTTCTCGATCTCGAAGGAACTTAACGACAAGCTCAATCACCTTAAAGACCTGCTCGGCCATGTAGACCCTTCCCTAACGACAGAGTCTCTTCTCGAAAGGCTCGTCGAGCTTGGACTTGAAAAGTACGATCCGAAAAGAAGAGCTGCGCGCGGCGTCGCCCGAAATGAGAAGAAGCAGAGGAATCTTCACGAGCCAAAAACAACTCGTGGAATAAAGTCGAATCCTGAAGTGGTGCAGGCTCCTGCAGAAACAATGAGATATTCATCAAAAACGAAGACGCCTTCCACCTCCGCAGCGGAGGTCAAGCGAACACGTTACATAAAAGTTCGCGAGCGCAATCGTGTCGAGAATGACGGACGGGGTTGCACGTTCGTAAGCGACAGCGGTCATCGCTGCGAATCGAAACGCTTTTTGCAACTCGATCATATCGAGCCATTCGCGGATGGTGGGGCAAACACGGCCGAAAACTTGCGATGGATTTGCGGAGCGCACAACCGCGCAAGGCAAACGCACTAGGTGTGCTCGCGACGGCCAAGTTCGACATCTGAATCGCAGACACGGCTGTGTCGACAGCAAGACCCGCGGCCCTAAACGACCCCGACAGCCCCACCAACTCCTCACCCTCAAATTCTTTTGATCCTCGACCCCTCGACGTTTCGTCTTTACAGGGCCGTGACTCTTTTTGCGGCCCGCAAGCCCCGACGCCCACGACATCGAGAAAGTCTTTCCACTCAAATCGAACTGATTGTTTGGCGCCCGTCATGGTCGGGGCCAAATCGGGAGCGGAGCTTGCTCATGCGTTTGAGTCATGAAAAACGCGAACCGTCTTTTAGTCGCCGCTTTATCCGCAACGCTTCTCGCAACGGCCGTCGCGCCCGCGACCCACGCGCAAGCTCAAACGACCGATTCGATCGCAAACGTTTTGGCCACAAGCCAACTCGGCACCAATAAAGCCTTAATTCAAGCGCTCTATAAACAGAGAGCATTCGCGCCGATCTTCTTCGCAAGCGGATCTGCGACCGCAAGCGCTCAGGAATTGAGACAAGCCGTCCTCGTCCTTGCACCTCAGCACGGTCTTCGCAGCACCGACTACTGGTCGCCAGATCTCGAAGCTTACTTCACGATGACGCTTGATCCGCAAACAGCGTCGGTCGCCGAAGCGAAGCTCGCGAAGATCTACGTCGATCTCGCAACCCACATTTCGACCGGCCGAATTCTCCCGAAGTCGATTTCGTCTGACATTAAGTATGAGAAGCAGCAGTTCGATGCAAACGCGTTGACCTCGGGCGTGAGCGGAGAAGGCATCGTTCGCATGCTCGACCGCGTCGCTCCGCAAACCGATCTCTACCGTAAGCAGCTTCAGATTCTCGCGCGTCTTCTTCAGCTCCAAGCGCAGGGCGCAAACTTCGCTCCGATCAAAGCTCAAGCGAAGACTCTCCAGAAAGGCTCGAACTCGCCGGTCGTGACCGACATCAAAACTCGTTTGGCTCAAATGGGTTACGCGATCTCGAACACGTCTCCGGTTTTCGACGTCGAGCTCGAAGAGATCATCAAAGATGTTCAGCGCAATAACCTGACGGATCCGACGGGCATCTTGCGTTCGGGTAGCACGTCGTCTTGGGAATATTTCGGTAACTCGCTCGAGAATCGCATCCTCCAAGTCGAGATCAACTTAGAGAAACTCCGTTGGCTCCCGAACCGTCTCGAAACTCGTCACATCTTCGTGAACCTTGCGACTCAGCACTTGTATTTAACTGATCCGAACTTGGATCCGCGCTTCGACTCTCTTCGAGACATGCTCATCATCAACGGTCGTAAAGAGCGTAAGACGCCTTCGATGCGCGATGAAACGAAGACGGTCGTCTTGAACCCGACTTGGGGTGTTCCAGCGACGATCTTCAGAGAAGACAAAGTTCCGATGATCAAAGACGTTCTCCAGAAGCAGGGACGTTGGGGTCTCTACGACTGGTTCAACCAAAAACGTTTCACGGTCATGGACAACTCGATGTCGAAGTACATCGATCCGCTCTCGATCGACTGGCTCAACTTGAACGCGCGCTCGGCAAACTTCTACATCGTTCAGCAGCCAGGTTACGAGAACGCTCTCGGCGTCGCGAAGGTTCTCCTCGGCAACCCGTGGGCGATCTACATGCACGACACGAACGAGCGCAATCTGTTCGTCAACAACTTGCGCGCCCTCAGCTCGGGCTGCATGCGGATGTCGAAGCCGATCGACATGGTTGAGTATCTGCTTCAGGGAACGGAGTGGGACCGCTTCAGAATCGACGGCTTCGTCGCGGGACCTGGCGAGATTCGTGATCAAGAAACGAAAGTGAAAATCCCGGCGACGAACAAGCTCCCGATTTACACGCTCTCGGTCACGTCGAATCTCGGAAATGATGGAGTCATTCGCTTCACGCGCGACGTCTACTCGCAAAACGGAGATGTCTATAAGGCGCTTCAGAAGGCAGGTTTCTACCGTACGGCGGCCGCAGTCCCTCGGTAAGTTTTAGAAGGAGCGCCAGCTCGCGCCTTGATCGTCGGTCGCCACGCGCACTGGATTATCAAGGCCGACGTTTAAGCGCAAGGTCACGCGGTGGCCTTGCGCATCTTCCGGCTTGATCTCCACGATGCGAAGATTCTGCGCCGAAATGTCGGCGCGGGCCTCGAGTGAAGAGACGAGTGAATCCCATTTGATCCATTGCTGAAATGTTTCGCCGTGATCGTCGGAAACGTAAGGTCCGACGAAGATGGACCCGTTTTTCGCGACCGCGATCGGATAATTCTGTTCTTTGAACAAAGGAATGCGCGTCCACTGCACACCGTCGGTCGTACGGTAAACGCCGTTCGCCGAAGCGAATTTCAATGTCGGCATCGCTCGAGAGGAGGCCATGTCAAAGATCTTTCGTTTGAACAAATCCGCCGTCGAGATTTTCTCTTTCACTTCAGACGTCGGCTTCATTTTCTCGATCGAAGCCACTTCGCTCCGAAGATCGATCGCGTCGGTCATCGGCCACCAAACATCGCCTTGCTCGCGCGTGAAGGCGTGACCCCACTTGAGCACAGACGATTTCACAGCGGAGAGAGTCGCCGAGAACGAAAGCGAGCGAATGAGTTCGGCGTAGGGAAGCGGCTCTTTTCTCAAAGGCGCAAGTGAAACGCAGGCGCGAACTCCACTTTCACCAAGATCGCCAGCTGTCCAGACATCCGCTTTCGGTACGTAGCCCTGATAGCGTCCCGTACGAACTTCAAGCCATGACCCTTGCGTGCGAATCAGTTGAACGTAAGTGCCTTCTTCGATTTTCGACAGAACACGTGCCTGCGAATTTGCGTCGATGTAAAGGTGGCTCGCCTGATAAACGAAGGCGCGTTGCGCGATGTTCGGCGAAAAATTCGCGCGCAAGTTTTCGGTCGGAACCCACGCTTGAGGAAGCTCCACTTCAGTCAACGGCTGAACGCGCGCCATCGATCCTTGGATCTCGAGAATCATCACCGAGATTCCTGCGGGCAAAGTCGGGCGACCGGCGCCACTTTCGAGTTCAGCGCTTGTGCGAGCGGGAACGGCTTGCGAGAGAGTGGCTTGTTCAACCAATTTCAACGCCGTGAGTGCGTGATCTTCAGCGATCCAGCCAAACAGTTTGTCTTTCGTTTTGACGCGGAACCAACGCTGAAACTTGGATGTGTTCGTGCGACTTTCGAGCTTGCTCCGAGACTGATTCCCGGTCGCAAATCGGCTCTCCGGTTTCAAGAAAACCGGGACCGCGTGAGCGGACGAAGCCGCAACAATCAGCATGAAGGGGAGCCAAGGATGACGCATCTAGACCTAGTGTGTTTTTCTCGCACTCTTGCGGCAAGACCAGAATCTGGAGCTAGACCAGGTAGAGCTCCTACGCTACGCTTTTCGGCATGTTTAAGAAGCTGCTTTTCGCCGCGCTGGCACTCGTTTCTGCCTCAGCGAGTGCGCAAGAAAGTCTCGGAAGCCTGGCGGTCTCCGGCCTCTTTCTCGAGCCCTCGTTCATCTACTTCGAGCCGTCGCAAGGTTCGTTTGACGCCGGTCGCTCGTTTCTAGCGGTGTCGTGGACGCGCGAACCCAATCTCTCGGCGGTTTTGAAAGTCGGTTCACGATCATTGATCGGCACTCCCGCTCGCTATGGTCCAGCTCCGGTCGATCAACTCGCGCTCATTGAAGGCTACGCCCAACTCGACATGATCATCGGCACGATTCGCGGAGGGCTCGTTCCCATCGAATGGTCTCTTGAGGGTGGTGATACGGAGGAACGACTTCGTTTTCCGCGCTCGCTTCTCTTCGAAAATCGCGCCATCAACCTTCGCGACTACGGAGTGAGCTACCACATCTCGACCGGTGGATTTTTCTCCGACTGGGCTGTTCACAACGGTGAAGGCGGTACAGACACGGATAACCGGATGTGGTTTACCTTTCGTGGTGGCTACCAAGTTGGCCGATCGCTCAAAGTCGGTCTCTCGGGCTCAACGGGATCAACCACGCCGAAGTCGACGATCGCCGCTTCTACGCTCTTGTATCCGGTCGTGAAGGCTGGCTACGACACAACTCAGCCGGCCAAGATCCGTCTCGTCAACGCGTTCGGCGAGTTCAACTGGGAGCGTTTGACGGCGACGATCGAAGCGACGGGCGGAGACGTGAGTCAAGACTCTGGCAACAATCGCTTGCTCGCAGGTCACGTCGACGTCGATTACAACCTCTCGGACAAATGGAGCTTACTGGCGCGTTATGATCAGTTCGATCCAACATCGAGTGACAACGACAGCGTTCGCGACGTGATGGCAGGCGTCGCGCTCAAATCGATTTACGAAAACTCGGTTCTCTATCTCTTCGGTTCGCAGCGTAAATACGAAGGCGAACCGAACGATGTTCACCGCGTGCTTTTAATTTGGCGGATGACTCCGCTCGCAAATTCCTTCCGATCACCGCTTTAAGGAGATTTTCAGATATGAACGTGCAAACTATCGGCGTCGTTGGCGCAGGACAAATGGGTAACGGCATCGCGCAAGTCGCAGCCGGTGTCGGTTACAAAGTTATCATGGTCGATATCGCGCAAGCCGCGCTCGATAAAGGGATGGCGACGATTTCGGGATCAGCCGATCGCTTGATCAAAAAAGAAAAGATGACCGAAGCCGAGAAAAAAACGCTTCTCGGAAATATCACGACGGCCACCGACATGTCGGCTTTGAAGGCTTGCGACCTCATCATCGAAGCTGCAACTGAGAACGTTGATCTGAAGTTGAAAATCTTTAAGCAACTCGACGAAATCGCAAAGCCAGGTGCTTTGCTCGCGACGAACACGTCTTCGATCTCGGTCACGAAAATCGCGGCCGTGACGAAGCGCCCAGAACTCGTTTGCGGCATGCACTTCATGAATCCGGTGCCGCTCATGCTTCTCGTCGAAGGCATCCGCGGAATGCAGACGTCTGACGAAACGTTCAAGGCCGTTCGCGCCGTCGCCGAGAAAATGGGAAAGACGTTTATCGAAGGTCGCGACATGCCGGGCTTCGTCGTCAACCGCATCCTCATGCCGATGATCAACGAAGCGTTTTTCGCTCTGTACGAAGGCTTGGCCGATGCCAAGTCGATCGACGAAGCGATGAAGCTCGGAACAAACCAGCCGATGGGTCCTTTGCAACTCGCAGATTTTGTCGGACTCGACACGTGCCTCGCGATCACGAACGTTCTCTACGACGGGCTCGGTGATTCGAAGTATCGTCCGTGCCCTTTGCTGATCAAGTACGTCGAAGCCGGCTGGTACGGTCGTAAAGTGGGCCGTGGAGTTTATCAGTACTAGGAGAGACGTTTAGACGTTTTCACGGACACGTTCGCGTTCACGATCACGTTTTAGGAGCTTTAGATGAATAGCTTTGAGCAAATCCAGATCGCAAAAGAAGGGCCTGTTGTTGTTGCGACGATTGCGCGGCCTGAAGCTTTGAATGCTTTGAATCAGATTGTGTTGCGATCGCTCGCGGGATTGCTCGATTGGATCGACGGAGCCGCAGATGTGCGTGCGTTGATTCTCACCGGCGCAGGCGAAAAGGCTTTTGTTGCTGGTGCTGATATCAAGCAATTCGAGAATATGACTCCTGAGGCGTCAGAGAAGTTTGCGCTTGAAGGGCAGTCGTTGTTCACGCGTCTCGAAAAATCGCGTGTGCCGGTGATTGCGGCGGTCAACGGATTCGCGCTCGGGGGCGGACTTGAGCTCGCGCTCGCGTGTGACTTTATCTACGCCGCCGATAACGCGAAGTTTGGCTTGCCGGAATGTACATTAGGCATCATGCCAGGCTTCGGCGGCACCGTTCGTCTTCCTCGCCGAGTCGGTGTAGGATTGGCGCGCGAAATGTCGATGTCGGGTGCGATGATCACGGCGCAAGACGCACTTGCGTGTGGTCTCGCGAACAAAGTCTTTCCGGCTGCGACGTTGCTTGAAGAAGCTCGCAAAACGGCGCTCGCCATCTCGTCGCGCGCACCGCTTGCGGTCGCGGCGATCAAGAAATCGATTCATGAAGGTGCGTCTTTGGGTGAGCCCGAAGCCAACGCGCTCGAAGCTCGTTTGTTCGGCCAGCTCTTTGCGAC
>CAJYIL010000373.1 GCA_913774795.1 Pseudobdellovibrionaceae bacterium | reverse complement strand
AGACCTCTTCGGTCTCGAAAAATACTTGATGTGGGGAACCGAAGCCCAAACACTGCCGGTGACTGCCTCGGGCGACCGAGCGGGTCTTATCGAAGCGATGAGTTCTCATTTCAAGAGCCTCGGCGTGCGCTCGACAATCATCGACCGGTGCGCGCTTGTCGCCGAAGAGATGTTGATGAACGCGATCTACGATGCGCCCGTCGACAAAGGTGTTCACCATTACGCGCCCCTTCCTCGCACAACAGCAGTTTATTTAAACCCTTCGGAGCAAGGACACTTTCGGTTCGCGGTCGACGGGATGTACGCCGCCGTTTCGGTGGCCGATCCATTCGGCGCTTTCGAGATGGGCATCCTCCTGGACTATCTTGAGAGAAACGCGAGCTCAAAAGGTGAAGACGTGCAAATGCCCGGTAAAGGCGGCGCAGGACGCGGGCTTGCGCAGATTATCTCAACTTCTGATTTCGTCGTCTTCAACGTTCGCCAAGGCAAGCAGACTGAGGTCATTTCGTTTTTTAACCTCGACCCCTCGGTTAAAGACGCGACTCCCCGGTCGTTTCACTTCTTTAGCGAATAAACTCTCGCGCGTGTGTTCGAGACATCCGGGTCGATTCGCTGATCACCAGGCGGTGAAAATCAAGATGGCGCCGAGAATCGCGATACCGAATGCACTCCCGATATGCAGCAGCGATGCTTGAGTCGAACCGGCTTTTCTCGCAAGCCACGAATCCGTCAGAGGTACTACGAGTGTCGCCAAACACACTTCGCCGATCAAGACGCGCGGGCCGTGAGCCACAACGATGGCCAGCATTAAACCCAGCGCGATGTCCCGAACGCCCGCGACCACAACCCACGGACTGTCGCTCGGAATCCCAAAGAGTTTCGATGCGTTTTTTGGTGAAGCCATCGCAACCGCACCTAAGCCGATTAAAGAGAGCGCCATGGGCCAGACGAAAAGTTCAAACGTCATGGCTTAAAATTTTTGGCGAAACCCTGCCAAACCGATTGGTACTCTTTTTGGCGAAGACCGCCCTCCATCGCGAACTCTGAAACTTTGTACGGCGTGCGCGACTCGAACATGAAAGCCATCGTCTTCTCGATTTTCTTTGGCTGGAGATCGGCTTTGGTCGCGGCTTCATAAGAAGCGACGTCGGGGCCGTGAGCGCTGTAAAATCCGTGGAGTGATCCGCCGCCTGGCACGAAGCCGCCTTTTTTCGCGTCGTACTCGCCTTGAATTAAGCCCATGTACTCGCTCATGATGTTACGGTGAAAATAAGGTGGCCTAAAGGTTTTCTCGGCCACCATCCAGCGGGGCGGAAAAATGACGAAGTCGACATTCGCCACGCCCGGCGTTTCGGTCGCCGATGTCAAAACCGTGAAGATCGATGGATCTGGGTGATCGAAGCTGACCGTGTTGATCGTGTTGAAGAGCCGTAAATCATATTTGTACGGCACATAGTTGCCATGCCACGCGACGACATCGAGGGGTGAGTGCCGTAAGTCCGCTCGCCAAAGTTCGCCGCCAAATTTTGCGACGAGCTCAAAAGAGCCCTCGCGATCCTCGAAGGCGGCCTCGGGCGTGAGAAAGTGTCGACGGTGCGCAAGGCCATTGGCGCCGATGGGTCCCAACTCCGGCAGGCGAAAAGGAGCGCCAAAATTTTCACCGATGTAACCGGCGCAGTCCCCGCTCCCCGTGATTTGAAATTTCAGTCCCCGCGGAACGACCGCGATTTCGAGCGGCTCGACCGTCATCACTCCTAGTTCGGTTGCAATCTTGATTGCGCCCTTTTGAGGAACAAACAAAAAATCGGCGTCGGCGTTCATCAAGTAGCGAGATGTGTTGTTCGATTTGAAAGCGTTGAGGTGAACGTGAATCCCGCGCCCCTCCATGGCACCGCCGTTGCCGCAAATCGTGCGAAGGCCCGAGATGAAATCCGTGTCTGCTGGAGGCGCCGGGAGTGGGTCCCAGCGCATCTGATTTGGGTTGAGATACTTGGGTTCAGAGAACGTTTTTGACGTCAATTCGGTCATCGGCGCGAAAGCCCCGTGCATGACCGACGGGCGCATCCGGTAGAGCCAAGAAAACAAATTGTCGTTTCGGGGAGCGGTGAACGCCGATCCGCTCAGCTGCTCGGCGTAGAGGCCTTTCGGAGCGGATTGCGGGGAATTTTGATCGGTGGGCAGAGCGCCAGGCGAGGCCTCTGACGAGAAGTGATTACCGAAGCCTGACAGCATGACCATCCCCCTTTGAGACATCGCGTGGTAAAAACGCGCTAGACATACGGCTTGAAGTCCACCACTTCGGCCCCGACTCGTCAATCGAGCGTGCAACGCGTGGTAGACTGGAGACATATGCAGTTTCGCTGGGTTTACGTGCTGGTCGCGGCGTTCGCGGTAGGCTGCACGTCACAAAAGACTCCGGATAACCTTGATCCGATCACGGTCGGACGCAGCTTCTCGAGCGAAACTCTCTACTCG
>CAJYIL010000372.1 GCA_913774795.1 Pseudobdellovibrionaceae bacterium | reverse complement strand
TCGATTGCGACCCTCACTCCTGTCAGCGCGCTGATTCACTTCGCGGTCAACGTGTCGAACAAGGGCACGCCCGTGAAGACCGCCTCTCTCGAAGATCTGGGTCTTGACGCAAAGGCGTTTGCAACAGAAGTCATGGCGCGCGTCGTGCGCGAAGTCGAATCGATCGAAACCGCAACCGTGAAAGTGCGTTGGGCGAAGTAATGCCACATTTGAGATTCCGGGCCGTTGAGAAAAATCACGTTCAAGAGCTCAGCCAAAACTTAGCCGAAATCCTCGCGATCTTGATCGAGACGACCGCCGACAACTTTACGTTCGAGCATGTCCCGACAACGTTCTTCCGCTCAGGCGCCGAAGAAAAATCATATCCATTCGTCGAAGTGCTTTGGTTTGAGCGCCCGGCTCCCGTGAAAAAGAAAGTCGCGGAACATCTCACCTTGAAAATCAAACAGCTCACGGGCGCGGTCGATGTCGTTGTGGTTTTCACAACGCTCGACAAAACATCTTACTTCGAAAACGGCACGCACTTTTAAAACACCTCAGAAAGTGAGCGGAGTTGAAACCGTCTCGATCTCTTTGAGTGTACCGACCAGAACATTCGAAAAATAGCAGCGCCGAGTGACGCCGTTCCCTGCAAAACCGATCGACGCTCGTGACGACAAGAAATCCGCCAGCAAGATCGGATTGGTTCCAGATCCGAACATGAGACCTCCGCGATTCTCGCCTCCCGATGCAGCGTTGTGCGGAGCTGTGTAGTTCCACGTCACCGTCTGAGTCTGCATCGCCGATAGCGTTTTGTTGGTCGCCAGCGGTTTCGTCGTGATGGTAGCCGTGTGTGCGACGTGATCGAAAACGATCGACATCCGGAAATCGACGTAGTCTCCGCTCAGCGTCGGTCTCGAATTCTCGGACATATTGTAGTTGGAGTCGAAGACCGCAACACCCCATTTTGTGTAGGATGAATCCGTCGCTTCGTTGATCGGCGCTTCGACGACCAGAGACTCGGCGGTGCCAGCGTATCTGTGCATGAACTTAACCATGTCTTGGTGTGAGCCCGAGTGACCATGTAAACTTAAGTTGTTTGATGAAGCTACAGCACCAGCCAGGCCGACCCCGGTTCCGAAGCCGATATCGACGCCGCAGTCCGAAAGGCCGCCCGTAAGATCGCCCGTCGCAAGCTCGTGGTGAATATCGACCTGAACGTATTTTAGCTTCTGGAATTCGCCCGAAAGACCGGCGGCATTCGGGAAGAGGTTGTAGTCACCGCCGTGATAAACGCCGTCCGTCCCGGAGCCCCACGTGAAGCCGCACGACGGAGCGGTCAGCGAACCGTCAGTACAGGGGCCTAAGACATCGGGGCGCTGATAGCTGACGACCTTGCTTGCGTAGGAGAACGTGCCGAAGGCATCACCATTCCCGGACATCGTGTAGCGACCGCTCCAAAGCGCGCTGCCTTGGCTATCGACGGCGGCTGCGTAGGTCGTCGAGTCGTCCGAACTAAAGCCGGAGAACGGGTCGGAGTTAACGATGAGGTTTGACGGAATAGATTCTGCGAATTGCGCCGAGAGTCTCGAGCAACCGAAGATCGCCACTCCGAAAACCACCGCAATGAGCAAACGTACCGGTTTGCGTGTTCTCATGCCTTTATTATCGGCTAAATATGAACGCGTTGTTAAGATCGTTGGCTCATATCGAACCGTTGAAATCGGTATAAGCGCTCTAAACGGTCGGCCGTGTTCGACAACTAGATCAGTTTAACCAATCAGATCGAGACGACTTCTTTAATCGAAGGAATTTCGTTTTTAAGACGCGCTTCGATTCCTTGTTTCAACGTCATCGTCGAAGACGGGCAGCCGGCACAAGCGCCTTGCATGTGGATGTAAACGACGCCGTCTTCGAAACGATTGAACACGAGATCCCCACCGTCGAGAGCGACGGCCGGGCGGAGTTCGGTGTCGAGAATCATCTTAATCTTTTGAACGTCGGCGGAGCCGGCTGAGTCCGCAAGGGGCGAAGTGACTTCCGATCGAGCGGCCATGACCATTTCGCCGCGCTCGAGATGCTCTTGGATTAAGCCAGCCAAAGGCTCGGCGAGAGTCTCCCAATCGACCCAATCCTGTTTTGTGACCGCAACAAAATCGCGGCCGATGTAAACGCTGTCAGTCCAAGGGAAACCGAACAGCTTTCGCGCCAGCGGAGCCGCGACCGCATCGGCGGCTTTTTTGAACTCCGTCGGTTGTTCCGTGAGCATTTGGTTCGTCACGAAACGCAAAGTTTGTGGGTTCGGAGTCATCTCGGCGCGTACGTAGAGTTCATTCGTCATGCGCAGCAATTTCCCACCGCCCAGAAGCGCTGTCAACGCAAGGAGCCAATCGCGCTGGGAAAACCGCACTCAGCTTGCCTCAAAGCCTTGTGATCAGTAGGTTTGTGGGCTTCCAAGGAGAACAGAAAATGACACCAAGAGTTCGCGAAATCCTCAGCTGGTATGGCTCCGACAATCCTGGCACTTTGACTAACCTCGCACGCCTTCTCAATCACGGGCGAATCGGCGGCTCAGGAAAACTCGTCATTCTCCCGGTCGACCAGGGTTTCGAGCACGGCGCGGCTCGTTCGTTTGCGAAAAACGCGGGCGGCTACGACCCTCGCTATCACATCGAACTCGCGATCGAATCCGGCTGTAACGCTTACGCCGCTCCACTCGGTTTTATCGAGTCAGTCGCTCGCGATTACGCCGGCGAAATTCCTCTCATCTTGAAAATCAACAACTCCGACACACTCTTCAATCCGAAGTCGCCGATTTCGGCTCTTACGTCGGGCATCGAAGACGCTCTTCGTTTGGGTTGCACGGGTATCGGTTTCACGATCTATCCAGGATCTTCGGAGCGTAAGCAAATGTACGAAGAATTCGCTTACGCCGCAGAGGCCGCGAAGAAGGCGGGCTTGGCCGTCGTGTTGTGGGCTTACCCTCGTGGTGAACAGCTCTCAAAAGCCGGCGAGACGGGCATCGACGTCATCGCGTACGCAGCACAAATCGCATGTCAGCTGGGCGCGCACATCGTAAAAGTAAAGCCGCCTTCGTCGCACATCGAACAAGATGCCGCTCGCAAGGTTTACGAGTCGGAGAAGATTCAAGTCGAGTCGATGGAGCAACGAATTCGTCACGTCGTGCAAGCGTCGTTCAACGGCCGCCGCATCGTCATCTTCTCGGGCGGCGAAACCAAGTCGACGAACGAGCTGATCGACGAAGTGAAGCAAATGGCAAAAGGCGGAGGCTTCGGTTCGATCATGGGCCGCAATGCCTTCCAACGTCCGAAGGCCGAGTCGATCGAACTTCTTCACCGCGTTCAAGACGCGTTCGCGGGAGCGCACTAAGTGTCAGACGTCATCTCGACACCTGAAGGTCTCGAAAAGGAAAATCCGCTTCGCGCGGAGAAGCGTCGCAAGCTCGCGGAGCTTCGCACGGCCGGAATCGATCCGTATCCGCACACGTTCGATCGCAATGCGCACGCGGGCGATCTGAAGCGCACGTACGACTCGAAACTTGAAGTCGGGCAATCGCTCGAAGATTCCAGCTTCACCGTCGCGGGTCGTTTGATGACCAAGCGCCCGATGGGCAAAGCGGCGTTCTTCAACGTGCAAGATCAGTCGGGCAATATTCAGTGTTACCTGAAGCTCGAAGAGTTGCCGGCCGAAGATCAAAAGGCGTTCGAGCTCCTCGATCTCGGCGACATCGTCGGCGTCACTGGTTTCATTTTTAAAACGAGAAAGGGCGAGACGTCGCTTCACTGCCGCGGCTTCAAGATTCTCTGCAAATCGCTCGAGCCCCTCCCAGAAAAATATCATGGCATCGCCGATGTCGAGATCAAGTATCGTCACCGTCACCTCGATCTCATCACCGACGAGGAGTCGCGCGCAGTCTTTATGAAGCGATCGAAAATCATTTCGACGATTCGCTCGTTCTTGAATTCGCGCGGTTTCCTCGAAGTCGAGACGCCGACGCTTCAGCCGATCTACGGCGGAGCTGCGGCGGCACCTTTCCAAACGCACCACAACGCGCTCGATATGACGCTCTTCATGAAGATCTCCCCTGAGCTCTATTTGAAGCGTTTGATCGTCGGCGGTTTCGAGAAGGTCTACGAGATCGGCAAGAACTTTAGAAACGAAGGCATCGACCGCACTCACAATCCTGAGTTCACGATGCTGGAGTGGTATGAGGCTTACACCGACTACCATTACCAGATGAAACAATTCGAAGAACTCGTCGAGCATCTCGCGATCTCGATTACGGGTTCACCGAAGATCACGTATCAAGGAAAAGAAGTCGACTTCACGGCTCCTTGGCGCCGTCTGACGGTTCACGATGGTGTGAAGCAATATGCGGGCATCGATCCGGCTACGGCCACCGATGCCGAGCTCGAAGCCAAAGCGCGCGAGCTGGGCTCTGACAAAAAAGGCAAACGTTCGCGCGGTGAACTTCTCATGGAGATTTTCGAATTCGCGGCCGAGCCTCAGTTGTGGCAACCGACGCACGTGATGGATCATCCGATGGAGATTTCTCCGCTCACGAAAAAGCACCGCACGCACAAGGGGCTTGTTGAGCGCTTCGAGCCTTTTGCGGCTTGCATGGAGATCGGCAACTCTTACTCCGAGCTCAACGACCCTGAAGATCAGCTCGCTCGTCTTCAAGAACAAGAAGCGAAGCGTGTCGTCGATGACGAGGCCCAACCCATGGATGCCGACTTTATCGCGGCGATCGACATGGGAATGCCTCCGACGGGAGGAGTCGGTCTCGGGATCGAGCGCATCGTGATGCTCTTGACCGATCGTCCTTCAATTCGCGACATCATCTTGTTCCCGACAATGAAATTGAAGTGAGGTTTTCCATGCGCTTAAGCTCGTCTTCGCCGTCACGCCTCCTGGTGGTTGCGTCGTCGTTCGCGATGATCGTAAGTTTGAGCGCCTGTCAAACCAAACCGACAAAATCGTCGGTCAGTGAGCCGCGAGCTTTCGCGGCAAACAATCAGCCGGTCCAAATTACGCCGCAGACTCTGGTCGTCGACGCTCGCCCGGCCTTCGATTACTCGACAGCCCACGTGCCTCGCTCGATTCAAGTCACTTGGTCTGATTACGTTGAAGCCGAACCCGCCCAACGCGGGATCATTCAGCGCGACACATTTGCGGCCGCCCGCCGCTTGGCCCGCTTGGGGCTCTCGCCCGATAGCAAAGTCGTCGTGGTCGGCCGGGGCTTGAGCGGAGAAGGCGAAGAGGGCCGTGTGGCGTGGATGCTCGCTTATCTCGGCATCCGCGATGTGCAGTTTGCCGCTATCGACGCTTTGAAGCCTCGACTCACGAATGCTCCAGAGTCGCAGCCTCCGCCGAGCGTCGCGATCTGGAAACCTGAGATCGATGAGTCGCTCAATGCCACGAAAGACGAAGTGCTTTTCGCGATCAATCAAAACGGAGTCGCCAAGCCGATCAGCTTCAAAGGCGCGACAGCTCGTTTGTACCGTTTCATCGACGTTCGCTCTGAGAAAGCCTACTTAGGTAAAGAAGGTTTGGGCGCCCTTAAGCACGTGCCAGACATGGGTGCGATCAATATTCCGTGGCAGCAATTCTTTACGCCATCGATGCGCGTGAATGAAAAAACGATGAAGCAACTCTCAGCGATGGGCTACACGCCAAACGAGCGCATCATTATCGTCAGCGAAGAGGGTGTGACATCAGCCGCGGTGACGATGGCATTCCGACAAGCAGGCTTCGTCAACACCGCGAATTACTCCGGTGGCCTACAGGATCTCATCCCTTAATCTTCAAAGACAGTGCGACGTCGTCGGCTGACAGACCAAAGATGCGAAACAGATCCCGAACGGTCGCGTTTTCCTCGAAGCCCAGCTTCTGATAGAAGTCGTGCGCGCTCGAGTCAGAACCTAGAACGAAAACATCCACGTACTCAATGGTGGGTTGCGAGCGAGCCCATGCGAGAGCGACCTCGATCAGGCCTGTGTCCCATCCTTCGCCGCGCACGCATGACTCAAGATCAATGATTAAGAGACAGCGATCAAGTGTCGACGTCATGACCGGTCGATGTACGAGAGTGAGGCTTGCGCGAA